>SYKU01000150.1 GCA_005808865.1 Acidobacteriota bacterium | reverse complement strand
GGGCTGGCGTCCAGTGTGATCGGCTCCCGGCTAAGAGCCAACGAATCTTAACCGAGATTTCTTAACGTACCTCACGGGCCAAGCCTCTGAAAACACGGATCATTCTGAACTACTTGTGGCTCTGCCATAGGAGTTCTGAGGCTAAACGGACGGGCTTTCGTGGCGGATTCGTCCGCGGCTCCGGCGGGCTCACCGGGAAGGATTAACTACTTCAGGTGGATCACCAGCGTCGCGATCCCCTTCTACCTCGAGTGAGGCCTCCACAAACCGGACGGCCACTATTCTTTCTGTATTCCGGCAGGCCGCGGCATCGGAGGAGTTTCCGGCTCCTCCATGGTCTCCATCTCACATGGTTCGAGGCTTTCCACCGCCGTTGGCCCGTCCCGAGTGAATGGCTGTAGGGTGGCATTTGGGTTTGGGTGTTACCCGTCTTCATGAGAAAATAGATCAGTGGCAAAAGTCAGAGTCCCCCGACACGCGAAGGCGGCCCGCTTTTTTCTGGGGCCGTTCGGGAGAGTCGTTGTCGCGCTTGTGATGCTTCTGGGCATCGGCGGGCTTGCGCTCTTCACCCATCAATACGTCAAATACGCGCGCCTCATCGAAGAGAAATTCCGCGGCGGACCCTTCACCAGCACATCCAAGATCTTTGCCGCGCCGCTCTCGGTCGGCGTTGGCGACCGCATTGGCGTGGGGGAGATCGTGGCGCGGCTCCGCGGCAGCGGGTACGGCGAAGCCCGCGGCAACCGCATGGGCTGGTACCACTTGCGTCCTAACGCCATCGAAATCTTTCCCGGCCCGGACTCCTACTTCGCCCAGGAAGCCGGCGTCATCAAGTTTTCCGAAGACCGCATCTCGGGGATCGTCTCTCTCCAGGACAACACCGATCGGCCCATCTATCAACTCGAACCGGAACTCATCACCAATCTGTCCGACCGCAACCGTCAGAAACGGCGTCTCGTGAGGTTCGCGGACATTCCGAAAGTCCTGATCGAAGCCGTCACATCCGCCGAAGACAAGCGTTTTTTTCATCACGCGGGATTCGACCCGATCCGCATTATCAAAGCAGCCTTCGTCGATATCAGGGAACGGCGCAACGCGATGGGAGCCTCCACGCTTAGCATGCAACTTGCGCGGGAGTTCTTCCTTTCGCCCGAGAGAGGGTGGAAACGCAAGATCCCGGAAGCGCTCATTACGCTGCAGCTTGAACAGAAGCTCTCGAAGGAGCAGATTTTCGAGTGCTACGCCAATCAGATTCCGCTAGGCCGCCGCGGAACTTTCGACATCCACGGCTTCGGCGAGGGAGCGCAGGCATTCTTCGGGAAAGACTTCCGGCAGCTGAACCTGCCGGAAGCGGCGACCATCGCCGGACTCATTCAGGGACCCAGCCTCTTCAATCCCTACCGGCACCCCGACCGCATGAAGAAGCGCCGCAACGTGGTTCTTCTCATGATGCGGCAGAACGGCTACATCAGCGAGAAGGAATACGCGCAGAGCATTGAAGCGCCGCTCACCATCGCGGCTGGAGCCATGGAATCGAGCGAGGCGCCGTACTTCGTCGACCTGGTGAACGATGAACTGCAGAACCGCCTCCAGGACCACGATTTCCAGACAAGCAGCTACCGTGTCTATACCACGCTCGATCTGAATCTTCAGCACGCCGCTTCCGAAGCCGTCCAGATGGGGATGAAGTCAGTTGACGAGCAACTGAAGCGGCAGCGCCGCCACCGCAACAAGACATTCACGGAAGCCCAGTGCGCGCTCGTCGCGCTCGATGCGAAGACGGGCGAGATAAAGGCCTTGATCGGGGGCCGTAACTACGGCGTGAGCCAGTTGAATCGCGTACTCGCCAAGCGTCAGCCGGGTTCGATTTTTAAGCCGTTCGTTTACGCGGCCGCACTCAACACCGCAGTCACCGGAGCATCGAAGGTGCTCACGCCGATCAGTACGGTTCTCGACGAGCGGACCACGTTCTGGTTCGACAACAAACCGTATGAGCCGGGCAACTTCCAGGACAAGTACTACGGACCGGTCACGTACCGGCAGGCGCTCGCGAAATCGATGAACATCCCCACGGTGAAGATTGCGGAGATGGTTGGGTACGACGTGGTGGTCGATCTCGCGAAGAGCGCCGGCATGAATCTCGACATTCGGCCAACTCCGTCGGTCGCGCTCGGCGCCTACGAAGTGATGCCGATCGAGATGGCGGGGGCGTATACGGTTTTCGCCAATCAGGGCGTCTACACGAAACCGTCGTGGATCTCGCTTGTGCGCGCGCAGGATGGGAAAAAAATTTTCGAGAACAAGCTTGAATCGCGTCCGGTGCTCGATCCGCGCGTGACCTATTTGATGGTCGAATTGATGCAGGAGGTGATGCGCAGCGGGACGGCGGTGGCCGTCCGCGGACGGGGCTTCAGCCCACCGGCGGCGGCAAAGACGGGGACGTCGCACGATGGCTGGTTTGCCGGGTTCACCTCGGAGTTGCTGTGCATCGTGTGGGTGGGGTTCGACGACAATCGCGATCTCAAACTGGAGGGCGCCCATTCCGCCCTGCCTATCTGGACGGAGTTCATGAAACGCGCGCTCGAGTATCGCGAGTACCGCAACGTCAGGCAATTCCGCGCTCCGGATGGTATTGTGAGCGTGCAGATCGACCCGCTTTCGGGGAAACTCGCGACGGCGGCCTGTCCCGGGGCGCGAGCCGAGGTCTTCATCGGAGGTACGCAGCCGCTTGAAAGCTGTCCGTTGCATGGTGGCGCGCAGCAGGGTGTGACGTACGCTGCCGGGTGGGAGACCAGTGCGGCGGCCGAGGAATCGCCGAAGTTGAAGGCTCCCGCAAGTGTCGCGCGATCCCGGGCTCCGCGGTCCTCCGTGTCGAAAGCTAACGCCGTTCCGCCTGCCAGCGAACCTGGAAAACCCAAGGAAAAACAGGGTTTCTGGCGTCGCGCTCTCGGTGTTTTCAGGTAGGCGTAGAATGAAGATAAGAAGGTGTGCACTATGGCGGAGACGCTAACGCACTTGTTCACGCGCCCCTTGAGGATAGTCGGCTGGATGGCTCTTTCGGTGACGTTAGCCGCGAGCGGCGGCGCGCAGCAACCCGCACCCGCGCAGCAACCCGCGCCCGCGCAGTTAACGCCGGAACGTCGCGCCGATATCCTGATGGCACGCAAGATGTACCGGGAAGCACTCGACATTTATCGCGAAGCTCCACAGACTTCGGTGATTTTCAACAAGATGGGGATCGCGTATCATCAGATGACGCAGATCGGTCAAGCGAAGCGGTACTACGAGAGGGCGGTCAAGCTCGACCCGAAATATTCGGAGGCAATTAACAACCTGGGTACGGTTTATTACGCCGCCAGGAGCTACCGCAGGGCGATCAGCCAGTACAAGAAGGCGCTGAAGATCGCGCCGAATTCCGCTTCGATCTACAGCAATCTGGGCACGGCCTACTTTGCGCGAAGGAATTACAAAGAAGCCGCATTGGCCTATAAACAGGCGCTGGCACTCGATCCGGAGGTCTTCGAACACCGCAGTGCCTACGGCGTGATGCTGCAGGAACGGAACGTTGAAGAGAGGGCTAAATTTCACTACTACCTGGCAAAGACCTACGCCGACGCGGGCAAGTTCGAGTTGGCGCTGCAGTATCTGCGCAAAGCCCTCGAAGAGGGATACAAGGAGCGGCAGAAGATTCCGGACGAACCGGAGTTCGTGAAGTTGAAGGAACTGGCGGAGTTTCAACAGATACTCCTGCTCGAACCCCGCGTGCTGTGATGCCGGCGGTGGATGGCGGCGACCCGGAGTGGCGCCGTGTTGCGCGCGTGGATGCGCATTTACCTCGTGCGGCCCGGAACGCGAAAGCACCCGCCCCACAAGAGCAGAGAGAGATTTCAGTAGCCTGGCCTAAGTGGCCGGGCATTGGGCGCGCGGGCCGGGCGTTACTGGCCGTAGCCCTGCTCCTGTTCGCAGCCTGTTCGGAAAAGCCGCAGAGACTCGCAGGTTGGACCGCCGTTCTCCGTTTTGAGAATTTGACCGGCGATCCGGAGTTCAGATGGGCCGAGCGCGCGGCGGCCGAGATTATTGCCCGCGAGATTGGAGCTTTGGCCCGCACGGCGGGCGCGCCCGGGCCTTCCGGCCAGCGCGCGCAAGCCATCGCTGGAGGCGCCGCGAAAATTGTGACAGGAGCGGTCGCCAAAGCCGGAAACAGACTGCGTTTGGATGTGTGGATCGAACAGTCCCCTTCAGGCGCGCGGGATTCGGTTTTCGCGACGGGCGACGCAGCCGCGGGCATCGCCTCGCTCGCGCATGCGGTGGCGCGAAAGATGGATGGTGCGGAGGAAGCGTTTCCTCAAACGAACGCAGCCACGCTCCGCGACTACTTCCTGGGCCTCGACGCCGCGACTCCGCAGGAGGCCTCCGCCACATTAGCCCGCGCCGCGAGCGGAGATCCTACCTTCGGCCCCGCCTGGATTGCGTGGACCGAGATTGAATTGGTCCGCGGAGAACGCGGTTCGGCGGCGAAGATTCTGGAGCGGGCAAACTCCCACGTTGGTTCCTTCGCGGCGATCGACAAGGCCAGGCTTGCGGTTGTCGCGGCGCAAAGCGCTAACGACGGGCCTGCGGCGCTTCGCGCGCTGGAGGCGTTGTCGAAGATTACGCGGGACGATCCGCTTGTGTGGCGAAGCCTCGGCGACCTCGCGATGAACATGAAGAATCCGCGGGCGGCCGCCGCGGCTTACACGCGTGTAACGGACCTGCAACCATCCGACCCGCAATCACGAAACTTACTTGGCTACGCGCGCACCGCCAGCGGCGACTTCGAAGGTGCGATCAAAGCGATGCAGGAATACCGGCAACTTCGGCCGAACGACCCCAATGCCTTCGATTCACTTGGCGACGTCTACTACAGGTTTGATAAGTTCGCGGAAGCCGAAAAAGCTTATCTCGACGGCCAGGCCCCGGGGAAAGCGGCGTTTGCGCGGGTGATGACCGGAGACATCGTGGGCGCCGACCAAATATTCTCCAGACTTATGGAGGCTTCGCGCGCTGCGAAGGATCCAGCGGCTGAACTACGTCTCGGCACTTGGGAGTTCGATACTGGACGGCGAGACAAGGGACTCTCTCGCCTGGAGAATTTCGCCGTCGCCGCGGAGCGATCCAGTCAGCGCGATCTCAGTTCGATCTCCTACTCGCAATTGACGTTGTGGAATCTGATGCTCGGCAACGGCGTGCGCGCGGAGCAATCGGCGCGAAAAGCGGCGGCAACCGCATCAAACCCAGGCACCGCCCAGATCGCGGCTATCTGCGCCGTTCTGGCGGATGTGAAGGGGCTGCCGATGAATCCGAATGCACTCGCCCAGGCTTCCGGTTACGGTCTGCTTCTTTCACGCCAGTTTTCGGCTGCGGTTCCGGTCTTGAAGAGTGTCAACTCCCGCACCCTCCTGAGTCCGGAAGACGATACTCCCGTGATGCTGGCATGGGCGCAACTGGCGTCGGGTCAACCAGGCGACGCGGCGTCGCTGCTGAGCCTTACACCGGTACCGCAGGTGTCGCGGCCAAATCCTTTCCATGTATTTACGTTTCCCCGCATTGTGTTCCTGCGCGCGCAGGCCGCGGAACGCGCCGGCCGCCGCGAGGAAGCCTTTCGGCAATACAGGCTGTTTGCAACTCTCTCGGGTCCCACGCCTCTCGTTTTTGGCGAGGAGAAGGTGGCACAGGAAAAACTGAAATGAGACATCCGCTAGACGCGGGCCGGCCTCTCGGCCGACGGACAGATGTGAGCCTCAGTCGCGGTCCATTATAATTAGACCGCCCCACAAGAGCGCTGCCAAAGCGATTACAGGATGCCTGAGGTCGGGTTCAGAAGCGCGGAACCCGGCGCAAGCCGCAGGCGCGTTGGCCGGTCTAATAAGCGTTTACCGGCAGGCACGACCGGAGCGGATCAATAACGGCGCCGTCGGAACGCCAGGGCAACCAGCAGTGCGGCGGCAGCCGACGCCAGAGTCGAAGGCTCGGGCACGGCTGCGGCGTCGACATTGACGCTCATCATTATAGGGGTTCCCGACATTGCCCGACAGGTCCCAGGAAATTCCCTGGTTGGCTGAGTACGCGTAGGACGACAACGCGCCGGGCCCCACGAAGTTATCGCCTTCCGCGTAGCTCCAGCCGAATGACCCCGCCCCGCCTAAGTGTTGCCCAAGAAAAGAAGTGGGAAAGTGCCGCGCAGAACTAAAGCACTCTAAGCCAATCCAAACTTCGCTTTCGCCCCGCCCGCCGGATGCAGGCTGGGCGATATCCGTCTAAATCCAGGAAGGTCGGGTACGTGCTTCGGTCAGGTAACCGCAGCCCGAGGGCCATGCACGGTGAGCTTCCGTCGCGCTCCCCGTCGGCCCCCCCCACGGAAGCGCCAAAGCGATTACCCAGTGGGGGGCGGATATCCAACAGAACTCAATTAGAAGGACATCTTGCGAGCGTCACAGTCTGTTCCTGTGCCAGAAGCCAGCAGCCAGCGGCGTCGACAACGCCCGGCTCCAAGCCGTTCCACGTTATTTTCGCGCCACTCCAATGGTTCGGAACGGTGACTCGCAGTTCAGATACGGACCGGCTTAAGATCTCAACTTCCTTGAGTTCGGGAAGGTAGCGCGCCTGTACTCTCGCCGTCACGGTCTCTTCGCGAACCGGCAGCAGAACCCTCGTCTCCAGCCTGATGCGGGAGCCTCCGCGTTCCACCACTAGCGCGATCGGTTTGGCCTCCAGAGTCTGGTCAAGCAGCGCCAGGTATTCCGCCGGACCGCGCAGCGGCTTGCCGGCGATCGAAGCTAGGCCCATCTTCTACAGTGCCCTGATGAAAGTTATTCATTCGTTGAGGGTTACGTTTTCTAAAAACGCCTAGTGACACGGATTTCCCTCCAGTTCCGGCTTCGCCGGGTGAGTGGGAGTTTCGCATTTCCGTATGGTTGGCGG
>SYKU01000149.1 GCA_005808865.1 Acidobacteriota bacterium | reverse complement strand
GGGATGCCCGGTCGCGACGGCTTCCTTTCGAATGTGGCGCTGCAAAAGATCGTAGGTCCACAGTTCATAAGAGTAGCCGAGATCCTTGGGCTTCTGACAGGCGAGGTTTCGCACCCAAGCCATTGCCTCGTCGGTAATCCGTCTGGCTTGGCCGGGTCGAGGCAGTTCTCCCAACGCGACTTCAAGACCGAGCTGAAGGAACTTCCGAGCACACAAGGCCGCGGCGTGCCGGTTGACCACGTTGGCTGCGGCCACGGCACTGTCGCTCATTCCATTGGCGCAGTCCAAAAGCATGGCGGCGTGAAGAACCCGCTGCTAATTCCCGGCCCCGAAACAGTAGAGTCGGCCGTCTTGCGAACCTATCACCAGGCGGCCGTCGGCGATGGCCGGCGATGCTGAGAGCGGCGACCCTGCTTCGAATTCCCATAGTTTCGCACCCGTTGCAAGCGCCAATACGTAGAGTTTGCCGTCGTTCGATCCAATGTAGACGCGGTCGCCGGATATCGCAGGCGAGGAGTCGATGCGCGCCTTTGTCGTGAAGGTCCACAACGCCTTTCCAGTTTTCGCGTCCAGGCAGTGGACAAACTTGTCGCGCCCTCCAACGACAACTTTGCCGTTCAACACGGCAGCCGAGGAGTAAAACGGAAAGTGCCGGACCTCGTGCTCGTAACGCCAGAGCACTGTCTTCTTCGCTGCGTCGAGACCGATGACCTCGTTGCTGAACGTGCCGAAATACGCGATGCTCGCTGGCATGGCCGGAGACGCGCCCGCGTACGCGCCGGCCGCAACCTGAAACATCTCTTCGCCGTCGGTCACGCGAATGGCTCGAAAGACTTCGTCGCAGCCGGCGATGTAGGTGAGACCGTCGGCGATGACCGGCGTCGCGTGCACGTAGCCGCCCGTCGTGACCTTCCATTCTTCCTTGCCCGTGCGCGCGTTCAGCCCGTAGAGGCTGCTGTCGTAGGATCCGATCAGAACCCTGTCGCCGGACACCACCGGCGACGACTTCACTTCGCTTGCGGTCTTGAAGGTCCAGATACCCTTTCCGTCTTTCGCATTGACGGCGTGGACCACTCCATTGAGGTCGCCGACGTATACGACGCCATTGCTCACGGCCGGCGAGGATTCACCGATGCCGCCGGTCGCTTTGTATTTCCAGCGGAGCTTACCCGTCTGAAGATCGACAGAGATGAGTTCGCCGGTTTGCGCGCCCACGTAGACCGCGCCTTCGGAGATGGCCGCGGAGGATTCGATGGCGTCACCCGCTTCGTAGGTCCAGAGGAGTTTGAGTGTGGCGGGAAGGGTGGAGGTGGCGACTCCGGTGAGCCGGGGATTGCCCCGAAATTGGGGCCAGCCGTCGGCGGCGGAGGCGGGGAGGGCGAGTGCGACGAAAAGCACGAGTGCGACGAAAACGAGACCCAGTGGATGGTTCCGCAGATTTGAGTAGCCAGTACCGATTGCTGAGAACGTGTGAATCAAATGGCGCTTCGCGCCGAAGCAGGCGGATCGCCCGCTCCACCAATCCGCTAGAACATTGGTATGTAACGGTGGGGCAGGCGCTTTTGCCTGCGGAGTTCCGAACAGCGGCGAATATTTCACACCATCCGACGCGCGCAGCCCGGTCAGGGGCATGCGGTTGCGTATTGGAGCACGTGCTAGTAGGCGCATTCGTAAACCTCCCTTGCACCCGTGCGGTCGAAAGGGCGCGGATTGAACTTCCCTGTCCATTGATGCGAGGCTGCTTCGGCGAGGCCGTCCAGATCCTCGCGAGGCACGCCTAAATCACGCAGCGTCGAAGGCAATCCAGCGGCTAGGCGAAGGTCCGCGAGTCGCGCGGGAAGGCCGTCCGAAAGTTCGCGATACCGACGGCCTGCTGCCGCTTCGTTCCACGACGTCACGTGCGGAAGGAGAACGGCGATGGCATGTCCGTGGGTGGTTCCATAGCGGGCCGTCAGAGGGTTCGCGCACGCATGAGCCGCGCCGAGCATTGAGTGCTCGATCGCGATGCCGGCGTAGTGTGCGCCTAACTGCATCGCTCCAGTCGCGCCAGATTCGAAGTTCGCGTCGAGCAGCCTGAACGCCGCGCGCGCGTAAAGATCGGAAACCGGATTCCGGCGCGTGGTAACGAACGCTTCCACGGCGTGCGAGAGCGCGTCGTATCCAGCGGCCGCCCGAACGGCGGCGGGCGCGGAGGCGGCGACGTCCGGATCGAGAATAGCCACCTGAAACGAGGCTTTCGGATCGCCACACGCCATCTTGACGTGGGTTTCGGCGTCTGAAATCAGAGCGTACGACTGGGCCTCACTACCGGTCCCGGCCGTGGCGGGGATGCCGATCATCGGAAGCATCGGCCTGGCGGCTTTTCCGTAACCCCAGTAGTCTTGCATTCGGCCTCCGTTCGTCAGGAGAAAGTTGATGCCCTTGGCGCAGTCCATGGAACTGCCGCCGCCAAGCGCGACGATCGAATCGACAGCCAGATGCTCCGCGAAGGCGCGCCCTGCTTCCACCATGGCGGTATCGGGGTTGGCCTCAAAATCGTGGAAGAGAATCGCGTCGATTCGATGCTGGTGCAGAATACGCCGCGCGCGCTCGACGTGTCCGGCGGCGATCAGGCCTTCGTCGGCCACCAGCAGCGTCCGCGTGAATCCCAAGAACGCCGCCGTCTGTCCGAGCCGTTCCACCGATCCTTCGCCAAACAAAACCCGCGTCCGGAGGTGAAAATCAAACGGCTGCATGCACGCGGGTCATTTCTTTACGGCCAGCGAGTAGAGTTGGTTGCGATTGGCGATGAGCAACGCTCCATGCGCGGGCACCGGAGTGGCGTACACGGAACTACCCATGTTCATCTCGGCCAGAAGCTTCTTCTCCTTGCCAGCCTGGAGCACGACCACATCTCCGTCCTCGTCGCCCAGATAAACTTTGCCATCGACGACGATTGCCGATCCCCACACGGCGGCCAGCATGTCGTGAACCCAGTAAGGCTTTCCAGTTTTGAGATCGACGCAGTGAAGGAAACCGCTGAAATCGGGGTAGTAGATCAACCCATCGGCAATGGCGCCGGTCGAGACCGTCCGGCGGATCTTGTCATAATGCCAGAGCCGTCCGCTCGTGGTGATGTCGCCGCGCTTGGTGCCGTCGATCGCGTACATGTGGCCGATGCCTTCGCCGTGTTCGGGGTCCTGCCCGTTGGCGATGACGACGACGTCGCCGTGGATAACGGGCGTGGCGATTACTTCATTGCGCGTCTTCGGCCACACGGAATCCTTGGGGTTGAGATCGAACTCCCAGAGCTTCTTGCCAGAAAGCGCTTCATAGCTTCGAACCCAGCCATCGCCCTGCCCGATTACAACCTGATCGACGCCACCGATCTTGCCCACGGCGGGCGAGGACCACTGGCCGTGCAGGATGCGTTCGCCGACGGAGTTGTCTTCCCAGACGAGTTTGCCGGTTTTTTTATTCAGCGCGATGATGGCGGGCGCGCGCGGTGATGGGACGTTGACGTGGCTCTCATCCTGCCCGTTCGAGGTGCTGACGTAGATCAGATCGCCGAACGAAACCGGCGACGAATTCGCCATGTTGTGCGGCTGGGAGCCGGTCTCTTCCATCATGTCGAACTTCCAGATCACGTCGGCGTCCTTCTCGCCCTTGAACTTCTCTTCGGTGAATGGACCGTCGTTCTTGCCGTCGCGGAAACCCTTCATGTCGAGGCAAACGACTTCGCAGCGATTAGTGACGAAATAGGCCTTGTCGCCTTCGACGAGGGGAGAGGAGCACACGCCCTGATACGGCCAGTCGTTCACTCGTCCGGCGGCGAGCTTCTCGCTCGTGTGCTGCCACATGAATTCGCCATCCGTTTCACGGAAAGCCATAACCACGCCGCGGTCGCCGGCCTGTTTCGGGTCGCGAATCGCCTCGTTGTTGGTTCCGACGAGGACCAGTCCGCCCGCGACGACGGGATTGCCGTAAGTCTGGGAGCCGAGCGCCGCCATCCACTTCACGTTCACCTTCTTGGCGACGTCCCACGTGGTGGGGGCTCCTTTCATTCTGGAGACCATGTTGCGGTCGGCGGTGCCGCCCCACATGGGCCAGTCGCCGCTGCCTTCGGGATCGGATGCCAAAACGGACTGGATCCGGGGAAACCACATCATCGCCGGAAGCGCGATGCCGAGACTCCACAGCAGTATGGATTTCGATTTACGCATAAGTCAGTTGGCCGTCACTTTCAGATTGTCGAAATAGACTTCGAATGGCGCGTCGGCGTACAAGCCGGGGCTTCCGACGAGGTTCGGAATGGGATCGACGCGCTCGATGGTCCATTTTTCGGGTTCGGGATCGGAGGCGGCCCACGCCTTCCCAAGCGCGCGCACCTTGCCCGCGCCGTCGCTTTCGACGCGCAGCTTCATGCGGTACCAGGTATTCGATTTCCAGGCAAAGTTCGTGAGCGCGGTGCGCGTGGTTTCAGGCTGCCAGGACTGCAATTCGAGCCGCTGGTGGTTCCCGAACAGCACGAGGGCGTAGCGTTGGGCGAGCACGCCGCCATCGCCCATTTGACGGCGCTTCTCCGTGGCGAAAACATCCGCCTGCACCGTGTAATTCGACCATGTGGCCGGACCCATGAACGCCCTGGCGCGTTTCGTGAACGGGTTGTCGGCCAGCTTCACAAGCACCTTGTTGCCTTCCACGTTCCGGACCTGGAATTTCCCGGTCGCGTTAGCCCACTGAGCGGGAGGCGCTTCGCCGGCGGTTTTCTCGAAATCCTCGTTCCACGGCAGCGGCGCAAACACACGCAGACGTGAAACGCCCGAAATCCCTCCAACGGTGGCCTTCACTTGTCCTGCCTGGGGCTGAGGCTCAGCGGCGGCGGTGAAGACGCCGTCATTCCCAACAGTTCCCTTTAGCTGCTCAAGCGACCAGACCGCTTCGGACTCTCTCAGAAAATGCCCTTGTGCATCATAGAGGCGAGCATGGAAGGCCACCTTTTCGCCCGGCTTCAGGATCAATTCGGCAGGCCGGATCTGAAGGTGCGCGGGGGGGCCGAGCGTAACAGGAGGCTCCGCGACAGCCCTCCCTGGCTGCTTGTTCTTCTTGCCGATGCAGTACAGATTGTCGAGCGTATTGAAGAAGACGCGGCCGTCGGAGATCGCGGCCGAGGCGTAAATTGCGTCGGGCTGCTGCTCGGTGCCCAGCTGAACCTGGCTCAAAACCTCACAACGGTCGGCATGCGGCTTCAGTATGAAGAATTTTCCGTTCTCAGTGCCGACGTAGACCTTGCCGTCGCCCAGCACGGGTGAGGCTTTCTGGATGGTGCCGAGGTTCTGTTTCCACAATTGGCGGCCGGTGTTGACGTCGAAGGAGAACAGGTTCGCGCTGTTATCGACCTGGTAGACGCGATCGCCATCGAGCAGCGGCGAGGAGTAGCCGCCCTGGAATCCGGGAATGCTCCACTTGACGTTCGCCTTGCCGAGAGCACCCTTTCCTGTTGCGTCGAGCGCCGCGAGCAAACCCATCTCACTTGTATCGAGGTTCTCTTCACTGTGGCTGACGATCACGGTGTTGCCGTTCATGACGACGCCGGTGTTGATTCCGCGCTTACTCATGTCGAAGCGCCACACAGGCTCGCCCGTCGCGGCCTTGATGGCGTGGACCGCGCCGTCGCCGCCGCCTTCGATGAGGAGGCGAGTGCCGTTCACGTTCGCGATCACTGGAGCGGAGTAGGTGGTGTCAAAGGGCCGGCCACCGGGGGAACTGACCCAAACGGTCTCCCCGGACTTCTTGTCGAAGGCGAAGAATCGCTGCCCGGCGCGGGCTTGGGCTCCCCAGCCCGTATTGATGCCGCTGACGATGACGAGATCGGATTCAATGATGGGTGAAACAGTGCGGCCGCCGTGCGTGGTGACGAGGCCGAAATCCTCTCCGATTGTGCGTTCCCAAAGGAGCTTGCCGTCCCGCGAGAGTGCGATCATGTGGCCGCCGACGCCAAGCGCGTAGACATTTCCGGTTGATGGATCGCCTACCGGTGAGGCCCATGCGATGCGGTGCGGCGGGACGTCGCTATGGTAGACGTTGAACTTGTACTCCCAGAAGAGTTTGCCGGTTTCGGCGTTAAAACACATGACGCGTTCCTGAAGCGTTTCGCCCTTCCCCGCCCCGTTCTGGAGGAAAACGCGGTCACCCATGACAATGGGGGCAGATCGTCCGCCCGCAGGCGCTTTCCAGAGAAGACCATCGCCTTTGAGGGACCAGGTTGTGGGGAGTCCTTTTTCGGTCGAAACGCCGTCGCGGGTGGGGCCGCGGAAGTCGGTCCAGTCGGCGGCACGGGATGCGGGCAAGCCCACGAGCAAGGCGAGCAGGGCAACGTAAGAAAGATGCTTCAGCATAGGAGACTCTTTAGTATATTACTTGGCGGATAGCGTGGGCTAGGGTTACAGGGATTTCGTGGCTGGGGCGGATGGGCCTACTTGAGGAGCACATGTGGCGTGTTTTTTAGGAAATCGGGTGGAGTGGTGACGAAGAAGGCTCACGGCCTGTTGTATACTTTCAGCGTGAATGCTCTCGGGCAGTAGCCGCGAGGCAGGATTCCAGATCGAGAGGAGCCGAATCATGAATCGCAGGTACTTTTTCCCCGCCGCTCTGGGTGCGGTGCAGTCCACGCGCCGCGCCGTTGCGGCGTCGGACAAGATCAACATCGTGCTCATGGGCGTTCGCGGGCGGGGACGCAGTCTGACGAAGGCCTTTTGCGATCAACCGGACGTGAGCGTGGTTCACGTGTGCGATGTCGATCAAAATGTCGTGGACGGCGCATATAAGATCATCGAGGACTCCGGGCGTAAACGGCCGCCGCTCTCGGCGGACCTCCGCCGCTGCCTTGACGATAAGTCGGTCGACGCCGTTGTCATGGGCACGCCCATCCACTGGCACGCGCCGGGCACGATACTCGCCTGCGACGCGGGGAAGGACGTGTATGTGGAGAAGCCGGTCTCGCACAACATCCGCGAGGGGCGCGCGATGGTGGACGCGGCGCGCCGCAACAAGCGAATCGTTCAGGCCGGAACACAACTCCCGAGCTTGCCGGTGACACAGGCGTTCCAGGAATACGTGCAATCCGGCAAACTCGGCCGTGTGCTGATGGCCAAAGTATGGAACGTGCAACTTCGCAGAAATATCGGCCATAAGGAAGACGAGCCTGTGCCGCCGGGCATCGAGTACGACATCTGGACGGGACCGCTCCCGAAGCTGCCGTTCAACCGGAACCGCTTTCACAGCACCGTCAACTGGCATTGGCACTACGGCGTTGGCGATATCGGCAACGACGGCGTGCACCAGCTCGACATGGCTCGACGCGCGCTTGGAGTGCAGCTGCCCGTGCGGGTTTCCGGCATGGGCCGCAAGATGTACTTCGACGACGACCAGCAGACGCCGGACACGATGAACCTCACGTACGATTTCGGAGGCAAGCTCATCATGTTCGAACAGCGCCTGTGGAATCCTTACGGCCTTGAGGATTGCGATAACGGCGTCGCTATCTATGGCGACAAGGCGGTCGCGCAGCTTGGCAGGTTCCGCGGGCACAACTTCGGCTACCGGATCGTGGAGGACGGCGGGAAGGTGATCCGAAGTGAGGAGCACGACAGCTCTTCGATCGACGCGCCCCACGCTCGCAACTTCCTGGACAGCATCCGCAGCCGCAAGAAGCCGCGCGTCGAGATTGAGGAAGGCCACTTGGCGACTGCGCTCGCGCATCTGGGAAACATCGTCGCGCGCACGGGAAGGGCCATACAGTTCGATCCGAAGTCGGAAACCGTCACCGGCGACGCGGAGGCTAACCGGCTTGTGGGACGCGAATACCGCGCGCATTGGTCCAGGCCGGCGGGAGTCTGAGCATGTCTCAATTGACTCGCCGCGGTTTTCTTGCCTCCTCGTTGACCGCTTCAGCAATGAGTGGCCGGACGAAGCCCTATCGCGTGGCCGTCATTGGCCACACCGGCCGCGGGAACTACGGCCACGGCATAGACACCGTCTGGCACGCGTTCGAGCAGATGGATGTCGTAGCTGTCTCCGATCCGGATGAAAATGGGCGCGCCGGGGCGCTCAAGCGAACTCGGGCCAAACGTGGCTTCGCCGATTATCGGGAGATGCTCCGAACGGAAAAGCCGGACTTGGTTGGCATTGGACCGCGGTGGATGGACCAGCGTGTGGCTATGGTTACGGCGGCAGCCGAGGCCGGAGCACACATCTACATGGAGAAGCCTTTCGCCTTGACCTTGGCGGATGCCGACCGCATGGTTGACGTGGTGCGCAAGAACAAGGTGAAAGTTCAGATCGCGCACCAGATGCGAACGTCGCCCTACGCGCTGCGCGCGAAGGCGATGATCGAGGCGGGAGAAATCGGCGCGATCCAGGAAGCGCGCGTACGCGGCAAGGAGGACAAGCGTGCGGGCGGCGAAGATATGATGGTGCTCGGCTCGCATCTGTTCGACATGCTGCGATTTTTCCTGGGAGACCCGAAATGGACCGTCGCGCATGTGACGAGCGAGGGCAGAGAAATCGGCGCGGGCGACGTGAAACAGGCGACCGAGCCAATCGGACCCATTGCGGGCAATCAGATCAGCGCCATGATGGCGTTCGACGGCGGCGTGCATGGTTTCTTCGCCTCGAAGGCGGCGGACCAAACGGACGCACTGCGATTCGGCACGTGGATTTACGGAACCAAAGGTGTGTTGTTTCTTCCGAACGGGATCTACCCCGGCGGTGGACTCTCCCTTCTTCGCTCCGCCGCGTGGCTGCCGGACAGGAAGGTTCAGTGGGAGCAGATTTCAGCCCAGCCTGACCTGGCCAATCAGGGTATCGCAATTCGAGACGGGCGGGAGATGGCAAACGCACTGATGGTAGCGGACCTGGTGCGCGCCATCGAGCGGGATGCGAAGCCTTGCTGTAACGAGGAAGACGGACGTTGGACCATCGAGATGGTGCACAGCGTTTACCAGGCGCAGAAGAGCGGGGGCCGCGTGAGTTTTCCGCTACGGGCGCGAACTCATCCGCTGGATCCGGGAACGTAGCGCGCCTCCGTATCTACGGTCAATGCCGCGGATGGAAATCCGGGCTTCGATGCGTTTTCTGTATGCGAGCGGTACTCGGGCTGCAACACGAAGACCCATGAGCGCACGCGTGGGCCAACTACTGAGTCGCAAGTTTCAACAGAATTCCGGACATTTCCCGAGCGCGCGCCGGAGATGGGAGCAGAGTCAGCATCGGATGGACTGCATCACAACCGCCTACTGCCGCTTCGTGAATATCAGTCCGTGCTGCATGGGCAGGAAATCCAGAACCCGTGTGAGCTCGAAGCCCGCCGACTCGACCTCCGAGCGAATCTCCGCGAAACTCATCCTGTGCAGTTCCGAAATCGGAACGCGAGGATTTTCCTTGGAATATTCGACAAGCACCACCCGTCCGTCCAGCTTTAGAGACCGGTGCACGGACGCCATGATCGCTTCGGGGTCCGAAAATTCGTGGTACGCATTCGCGATCAAAACGAGATCCACGGCGCCCACCGGAAGCCGCGGATCACCTGGACCGCCGAGCACCGGTTCCACGTTCGCCAAAGCGTGCTTCTTCACTTCCTCCGAGACAAGATCGAGCATCTGGCGCTGAATGTCAACGGCGATGACCTTTCCCCGCGGTCCGACACGGCGGGCGAGACGCCAAGTGAAATAGCCCGCGCCCGCACCCAGGTCGACAACCGTCGCGCCCTGCTGAATCTGGAGCGCATCGAGCAGCGCCTCGGGCCTCTCGTTTCCGTCGCGGCTCGGTCGCGTCAGCCATGTGATATTCTCCGAAACACGGGCAATCTCGCGGGTTCGCGGGCGCTGCGCCGCGGGGACACCGCGGAGAACCCGGAGATAGGCAACCACATGTTCTTTCTCCGCCGGAGAGAGAGTGGTGGCGAATGACGGCATGAGTGAGCGCTCTTCGCGCCGCAGATCCTTCAGATTTGTTTTCAGAAACGACCGAGGAGTTCCGCCGGCGTCGCGCAGTTGGATCGAAAGGTCGTCTTCATTGAGCGCGATTCCTTCAATGCGTTGACCGTCTCTTGTGACAGCCGACACCGTGAAGTACTCCTGGTAGATCTCGGCGCTCGGATCGACGATCGAAAGACGCAACGACTCCGGTGCGCGCCTCAAGCCGATCTCGCTCAGGTCCGGCCCGACGCTACCGCCGCGGTTATCAACGGAATGGCAGGTCACGCAGCCGCCTTTGCCCATGAAAACCGCTCTACCGGCCGCGGCATCACCCAGCGCAAGCAGGGCTGCCAATCCAAGAAGCGGCATTAATCGAGACCGAAGGTAATCAACACATCCCCGACCGGAAGGGACACAAACTGTTTCCCGCCGGCGAGAAAGCTGATTGGAGAAGCATAGACCTTATCATTCCCGGAAAAATGCCACAGCCGCTGACCCGTTCGCGCATCAAGCGCAAAGACGACTCCCTCAAAGGTTCCGCCAAATACCAACCCGCCTGCCGTAGCCATAACGCCTCCCCAGGGCGGCGAAACCACTTTGTGCTCCCACTTAATCGCTCCCGACGGCGGATCGATCGCCGTTACCTTGCCCCAACTTTCCTCCGGGGCGAAGCGTGGCGCGCGCCGGGCGAAGATAGGGCGGCCGGCGGGGCGGTCACTCTCGTCAGCGCCAGTCGTCGGATGGCGGACAGCGTCCTTCGTGAAGACGCGGCGCTCTTCCCGCGCGAATACATAGAGCAGCTTCGTCAGCGGACTGTAGCTGTGCGACATCCAGTTCGCGCCGCCATCCGTTCCCGGCCAAACGCTGTCGATACCTTCAGGCGTCGGTTCGTTGCCTGGGATTACGATCGGCCGTCCCTTGTCGTCGAACTCCTTCATCCAGGTCTGTTTCACGAAGTTCTTCCCGACGAGGAACTCTCCTGTTGCGCGGTCGAGCAGGTAATAAAAGCCGTTCCGATTGGCCCACGCCATGAGTTTTCTGCGCTGCCCACGAAACTCGCCATCGAGAAGGACTGGAATCTGAGTGGCGTCCCAGTCATGCAGATCGTGCGGCGTGAATTGGTAGTACCACTTCAGTTTGCCCGTATCTCCGTCGAGTGCGATTACGGAACACGAGTAGAGGTTGTCGCCCGCTCGGAAATCGCCATTGTAATCCGGCCAGGGATTACTGGTGCCCCAATAGACCAGGTTCAGTTCCGGATCGTAGGCGCCGCTATTCCAGGTGGAAGCACCGCCGGTTTTCCACGAGTCGCCTGCCCACGTGCCGAAGTTCGGTTCGCCGGGCTGGGGAATCGTGTTGAACCGCCACAGGTGCTTTCCGGTGGCGGCGTCGTATGCATCCAGAAATCCGGAAACACCTCGCTCGCCGCCGGCCATGCCGACAATCACCCGATCCTTCAGAGCCATCGGGGCGCCAGTGGCGGCGTAGCCGCCGGCGGCTGTGTAATCGTGCATTCGGGTCTTCCAGAGTTCGCGGCCCGACTTCGCGTCCACGGCGACGACATGCATGTCGAGAGTGTTCATGAACAGACGATTCCCCAGAATCGCCAGCCCGCGGTTTACCCTGCCGCAGCAATTGTAGGTTCGCGGGGGGTTGCGGTAACGGTAGACCCAAAGGACTCTTCCGGTTTCGGCGTCAAGCGCGTGGATCTCGTTCTCCGGCCGCGTAAGATACATGATGCCATCGACAACCAGTGGTGTGGTTTCGAACTTCTCTTCATGCCGCCCCTGAAAGAGCCACTTGACATGGAGACGGCTTACGTTCTGCGTGTTAATCCGGTCCAGGCGGCTGAACCGCCAACTGTTGTAGTCTCCCGAGTACATTAGCCAGTTGCCCGGTTCGCGAGTGGAGTTTTTCAACCGCTCGTAGGTAACCGGAAGATTCTGACCGGATAGCGGTGTCGCGGAAGGCACACCGATCGCGGCCGCCAGCAGGAAGGTCCAGTTTCGATTCATGTTCATTGCGCACCGCGCAGAGAACTCAAGTATGCCACCAGATCCGACAGTTCCTTTGCGCTAAAGATGGAACCGTAGGCCGGCATCAATGACGGCTGGTCTCGGCGGATCTCCTTGATGTTCGCCTTCAGGAAGGATCGAAGGCTATCGCTCGTATCGCGCAATTGGATGGAAAGGTCGTCCTCATTCAGCCTGATCCCGATGATCGTTTGTCCGGAATTCGTTGCCACTCTTATGGCGCGGGAATTGATGGGCACTACAGCTTCGGGCTTGACTAGCGATTCTTCCAGGTAGTTCACGCCACGCCGCCGTCCAACATCGGTCAGTTCCGGTCCAAGCGTCCCGCCCTCTTTGCCGATCGAATGGCACGTAGAACATTTACCTTTCTTTTCGTACGCGGCCTTGCCGGCTGCGGTGTCACCAGTGGCTCTTTCTTCGAGCCCGGCCGATCCGATCTTTTGAACGAAAGCCACCATCCGCCAGACGTCATCGTCGCTTGCGCGGACTGCCGGCATCTCGGATCCCGGCATCCCGTAACGAATGGTCCTGTACAACTGCGCGGCGGAGCCGCCCATGCGGTACTGGCCGTTCGTGAGGTCGGCGCCCCTGCCCCCCTCGCCCCGGGAACCGTGACAATACGAACAGTGGGTCTGGAAGAGGCGGCGGCCCTGCTCCACATCCTGGGGAGTGGTGAACGGATTTTCCTGAGCGGAAGCGGCCGCCGTGAACAGGAGCAGACAGGTGAGGAGCAGGCGATCGCTTTTTGTCGCCTGCCTTTCGACCGGGCACACAGCAAGCCGCAAATTGCGATGGGCCGCCCCGCCTTCGCCCAAGTTCATTACGCGAGGATCTCGCTGATGACCCGGGCCTGGTTGACACCGACAAGCGATTCGTCGCGCCCCTCATACGGGAATGTGTTCTTCGTATAATCGATTCCCAGCAAGTGCTGAATGGTCGCGTGGATGTCGCTGTGTCCTACCTTGAAATCCTTCACCGCCGCGTACCCCAATTCATCGGACTGACCGAAATCGAACCCGGCCTTCATCCCCGCGCCGGCCATCCACATACTGAACCCGTAAGGATTGTGGTCGCGTCCGGGCTTCGAGTTCTTGGCTTCGATGGTCGGTAAGCGGCCAAACTCGCCGGACCACACCACCAGAGTGTCCTTCAACATTCCACGCTGATCGAGGTCGGCCAGCAGACCGGACATGCCCTGATCGATATACTGGCAGAGCCCCGGAAGCTGGCCTTCGATGTTGTTGTGAGTATCCCAGTTTCCACCACCGCCACCATAGATTTGCACGAAGCGGACGCCGCTCTCGACCAGCCTTCGCGCAAGCAGGCATTGCTTGCCGAACTGGCCGGATACTTTTTCGTCGACTCCGTAGAGCTTCTTCGTCGCCTCGCTTTCGCCGGACAGATCCGCAACTTTCAACGCCTCGACCTGCATCCGTGCCGCCAGTTCATAGTTCGCGATGCGCGCTTCCAGGTCCTGATCGAACGGATGCGCCGCTTTTTGCGTGCGATTCAATTGCCGCAGCATGTCGAGCAGCCGTGTCTGCTGGCCGGATGTCATGGTCTCCGGCCGCCTGATGTCGTGGATGGGGGCGTGCTGGTCGGCCCGCATGGACGTGCCATGAAACACCGGCGGCAGCCAAGCGGAGGAGTGCGCGCGCGTTCCGATCGTCGCACCCTCTCCCAAAGCAATGTACGCGGGCATGCTGCGGTTCTCGCTTCCCAGCGCATAGCTGACCCAAGCCCCTATCGACGGGAAGCCCGTGAATCCACGTCCGGTTACAAAGGTGAACTGAGCCGTCGAATGGTCGATGCGGTCGGTCTGCATCGACCGCACAAACGTAACCTTGTCGACTACCTTTTGAAAATGCGGCAGCAGATTCGAAATCTCGCGGCCGCTCTGGCCACACTTCGTAAATGGCCACGGGCTGGCCATGATCTGTTGCGAACCGTTCAATGCGCGGCCCTTGATCTCGAAGGGCGCCGGCTTCCCGTCGTACTTCCGCAGGGCCGGTTTGGGATCGAACATATCGATCGTGCTCGGTCCGCCGCCGATGTAAATGAAGATCACGTTCTTCGCCTTGGCGGGGAAGTGCGGCTTCTTCGGCGCAAGGTCGTAAACCCTCTCCTTCGCCAGGAGTTCGGCCGCAAGCGCTCTTTCCCCGGCAAGCATCGAGTTCAGGGCCAGCGCGCCGAATCCAACCGCCGCATCCTGCAATGCCTGTCTACGAGTCAGGAATGTCTTCATCGTTTGCTCCAAATAATCAATAGCTGTACAGAAAATCGTTCGCGCCCATCATGGCCTGAAGGAACAGACGCAACCCTTCCTTCGGATCGGCATCCTGTTCGATCGATCTTTTCGCAATCTCCAATTCCGGCGCCGAAGCCCGCCGCGAATAGGCCGCTTCAAATGCATACGCGATGGCCTCGTCGAAGTTGTTCCTGCTCCGTTCGAGCACCTGCTGCGCGAAAGCCTTGCTGGCGCGCATCACAAGAGGACCGTTCATTAGCGCCAGCGATTGCGCGGGAAGCGCGGAGCGGAACCGCTGCGCCTGGTTGTCGGACGTCATGTTCGGCGCGTCAAACGCGTGCAGTAACGTCACCTGCCGCGTCCGGCTCTGCGCCAGATACAGGCTGCGCCGGTTCGGATCGGCTTTAGATTCCTGCTCAAGCCATTGCCCATCGGGGCCGCGCTTCACAGGCTCCGGAGCACCGTACATCTTGTCACTTAGCATGCCGCTGACCTTGAGCATTGAATCGCGAATCGTCTCCGCTGAGAGCCTCACCGGCGGTTTCCGCCACAGGAGCTTGCCCGAAGGGTCTGCTGTCATGTATTCCGGGACCTCCTCGGAACTCTGGCGGTAGACTCGGGACAACATGATCTGCTTTGTCAGCCATTTGAGATCCCATCCGTGTTCCTGAAACGAGACCGCGAGGTAATCGAGCAATTCCGGATGCGTCGGACGCGCGCCCTGAACGCCAAAATCGTCCACCGTACGTACGATTCCCTCGCCGAAGTGAAACTGCCAGACGCGGTTCACGAAGACTCGCGCAACCAGGGGATTTTCGGGAGCCACAAGCCACTTCGCCAGCGTCAACCGGCGTCCCGTGTGATTCCATTCAGGATGATCCTCGGGATCGGCGAACTTAAGACGGCTGTGCGGATTCTCGAGCACCTCTGGGATTCCGGGCCCGACTTCAGCGCCAGGGGCGAGATAATTCCCGCGCATCAACACGTAGGTAGGCGAGGGCTTTTTCGAAACGTCCCATGCGGCTTCGATGTAATTGGGCTCGATACTGGTTTTTCTTCCACGTATGCGCCTCGCGTTGATTTCATCTTTCCATTTCGAGAGTTCGGGAAATCGCTTCTCGAGTTCCTGGTCCGTGATGAAGTCCTTGGGAACGTTCCGGTCAACGTCAAGATCGGGATCCGCTTCTATATCCTTGCGGATCTGGGCTCTGACTTCCTCGGAAAGCTCGCGGCCGACTCTTAATTCCGCGCGATAACGCTGATATGCGGCTTCCCTTTGATCGTCCTGGCGGCGAATCGACCTGGCCCCGCTGCTGGTTACCTCCTTGATCCAGGCATCACGCTGTGCAGGCTCCATATCGAGGATCATGCGGCTTGGCCAGGGTCCATATTTCAGATTCCCCGCGAGCCAGTTTTCTGGATCCCAGACGGCCTGATACGCGGCCAGCAGCTTGTAGTAGTCCTTCTGGAGAATCGGGTCGAACTTATGGTCGTGACACTTGGCGCAGCCCACAGTAAGCCCGGTGATTGCCGACAAGCTCGTCTCCATCGCCTTCTCCAAAGCGTCAAAGTACTTGTCGACTTCATAGATGGTCTGGTTGTCAGTTATATCGGCCGTGGTGCGCAGGAAGCCCGTGGCGGTGAGCGGTTCGATCTGCTCCGGCGATGGCTGACTGCCGGGCTTGTAGTTGACTACCTGATCGCCCGCGAGTTGCTCGAGAATAAAACGGTCGATGGGTTTGTTCTTGTTGAACGCGCGGATGACGTAGTCGCGGTACTTCCAGGACACTTCGCGATCACTATCGCCCGCGTCGCCGCGCGAATCGGAATAGCCAGCGACATCGAGCCAGTGGCGGCCCCAGTGTTCGCCGTAACCTGGAGACTCGACCAACTTGTCGATTACTTTCTCGTAGGCGTCCGCCGACTTGTCCGAAACGAAGGCCTTCACTTCGGCCGGTGCGGGGGGTAAACCGGTAAGATCAAAATACGCGCGTCGAAGCAGCGTGACGCGATCCGCCTCAGGACGCATCTTCCAGCCTCTTTCTTCGAGTTTCGCCAAAACGAACGCATCGATGGCGGTGCTGACCTGATCCCGATTCTTCACCGCCGGAGCAGCGGCTTTGACGGGCTTCCTGAATGACCACCAGTTACGCGCTTGCGGCGTAATGAGGGCGGCTTCCCGCGCCTGTTGAGCTGCGTCCATCTCTTCGCGCGGGAACCGGCCTTGCTCGATGTAAGCTCTAATGGTCTGCTTCTCGGCAATAGTAAGCGTTCCGCCCAGCGGCATCTTGTCGCTTTCGATCATCTTCCACAGCAAGCTTCTCTCGGGCTTGCCGGGCGCGATCACCGGGCCGCTCGATCCGCCCTTCATGACCCCAGCGAAATTGCTAAGGTCGAGCGCGGCCATTTTCTTCTGTTCGCCGTGGCAGGAGACACACTTCTTTTCCAGAACCGGTTGAATCTCGCTATTGAAAAGAGGGGCTCGCTGCGCCAGGGACGGAATCGCGACGGCGCCGGCAGCGATGGCAAAACGCAGGCAGACGGATCCAGCTGTCTTTATCATTCTTATATCTAACATCAAGCACTCCCATCCTTCCAATGGAAGGACCTTCCGATAAGCTTCAGGGCCGTTGCGGCAGACCTGGACCTGGAACCGCCACTGCCGGAAATTACATCACATCGCGGGGCCGGCTGCAAGGTGGGCGAGGGTGGCAAGGGACGATCGGTCTATCGTGACCGGCAACGGGCCGCGATCTTTCCCCTCGACCCGGCCGGATTACGACCCTGGAATTCGCACGTTCTTTCCCTCCCCTTTCATGATCTCGAACGGTAATTTGAGGGACGTCAGCGATGAACGAAGACCACGCGGATGGCAGGAGATGGGCTTCTCGATTCGACGAGAGTATAATACTTCACGATGCCGGGTGCGAGAGTGAACTTCGAATGCAACATCTGTGGACGGATGGTTTCACGAGACCTCTCCGAACTTGATATCGAGGCGGCAAGTTGCGCGGACTGTGGCTCGTGTGGCCGCTTCCGCTGGATAGTCCACGCGCTAAGCGTCGAACTGTTCGGGCAAAGCTTGGCCCTCCCCTATTTCCCTGAAGTCCGCTCCATTCGAGGTTTGGGATTGAGCGGCTGGTCCGGTTACGCCATACCTCTATCGCAGAAGTTCGATTACACGAATTCCTTCTTCCACCTGGACCCGAAGTTCGACATTACCCGGATCAAGGAATCCGACGAGGGCCAATACGACTTCGTTATCGCGACAGAGGTACTCGAACACGTTGCTCCGCCGGTTGAAACGCCGATCGCGAATCTGTTCCGGATTCTGAAACCTGGGGGCGTTGCGCTGCTCACCACCCCTTCGATACCGGGTGAGGTCAACCTGGAGCATTTCCCGAGTCTGAAGGACTACCGCCTCGTGGAGCTTGACAGCGGTTGGGTGCTCGTCAATCGCGCGGCCGATGGAAGGACCGAGACCTTCGACGAGCTCACGTTTCATGGCGGAGATGGATCAACGGTCGAAATGCGGGTGTTCGGCCGCGAGCGGCTCATTCAGGACTTGACCGCCGCGGGGTTTGAAACAGTGGAGGTAACCTCGGAACCCATTGAGGAAATGGGCATTATGATTCGCGGGCACTGTTCCTATCCGCTGGTAGCGCGAAAGGCGGGGGGGGCGGGATCGCCGCTTCTGGGTCGGGGAACTCGCGGTGCGCGGGCGGCGCCTGGAGGTCCTTCGAGCCGACTCCCGCCGGGAGGCCGATGAGCTTGAGCAGATGGTGCAGGTGGGGCATGATCGCATCCGTCGCCTGGACATCGAGCTGGAAGAACGCGGGAAGTGGTGTCAACGGCTTGAGGAAGAGAGCCGCGCGATGAGTGCGCTGATTCAGACGCTTCAGTCGGATTTGGCCGGGACGGCGGCGTGGGCAAAGCGGTTGGAAGCGGAGTCGGCCGGACAGACCGAATGGGCGGTCAAGCTCGACAAGCATGTCGAAGAGCTGACAGACCGGCTGAAGAGGATGGAAGCCGCGCGATGGTGGCGGCTTGGACGGAAGCTCCGGTTGACCGGTTGAGGAAACTTCAGGGCATTCAGGTTCATCGGGTCTGGCCCGCGTTCACGGGAGAGGCTTTGCGCACAAGCAGGACCACGTCCGCCGCTCCTCAATCCGCGCCTTGGATTCTTCCGGTGAAGCGAACGGGCGGCGCCACTCGTCAATACACGGCAAGGGAATTAGATTACGAACGCCGAACCGCCGTGGTAACCTGTGATTGTAAGCAGCGTAAGGTGCCGCTAGGCGGGGTGCGGGGTGGATTGGACCTAATTGGTCCAATCCCGGAAGCCGATCCGCTTAAACACTGCAACCACAACGTCAGGGCCGGTAGCTCAGTTGGTAGAGCATTTGACTTTTAATCAAATGGTCGCGGGTTCGAGTCCCGCCCGGCTCACCATAATTCCCCTTAATCATCGAAGCTGTATGGTTGTTCTGCGAGATGGTCGCGGCGGGATTTGGTTGGAATAGCACCCGTCTACAAACCTGAGATAATTTTGAAGTGTCTCACGCCACCCGTTTCACGCTTGCCCGTTTACGCGCCATGATTGACCACATGCCGTTCAACAAGAGCCTGGGAATCAGAGTCGCGAGAATGCATAAGGATGGAGTAACCATCCAGTGCGCACTTCGGGACGACCTGCGTAATCTGGCGGGAGTGCTTCACGGCGGCGTCACGGCGACAATGTGCGATGCGGCGGTCGGAATTGCGATCACGAGCCACTTCCACGGCGCGCGGAGATCGACAACCGTGGAATTGAAGCTCAATTACTTTCTTCCGATCGAAAGTGGCTTGGTAGTGGCGCGTGCGAAACTCTTGCGCATAGGAAAGACGTTATGCGTCGGACAGGTTCATGTTTACGACTCGCACAAGCGGCTTGCCGGAGTCGCGCTCGTAACGTACATGCTCCTGCCTCAGGACGCGGCGAAATAGGTGCGAACTCCACTGAGGGCGTTCCCGCGGAACGCCCAGGCTGCGCTCGATGGTGCAGACTTTGACGGATTATCGCGGTATTGGGGCTGATACCCGGCCTTCCGCAGTGCATCCGGCCGCGAAGTGTTGTCCCGCAATCGCCGTGAAGCCGGTAGCACGGTATAATTCCTTGTGAAGTTCCAAAAACATGACTAGACGAGACGTTATCTCCGTAATCGCCGCTTCCGCGGCAACGGCCGCGGCGCAGGAGCCGAAGCCTCGCAAGGGAAGATTGAAGCAGTGCGTGACGCGCGGAGTGTTCGGCCGCGGAGCACAGCTCGAGGACATGTGCCGGAATGCGGCGAAGATGGGAGTCGTGGGTTTCGACCTGATCGGCCCCGCCGACTTTCCGCTGCTCAAGAAATACGGACTCATCCCGACGATGGTTCCGGGCGCGATGACACTCACCGGCGGCTGCAATCAGGTGGAAGATCACGCCGCTGTAGAGAAAGCCATGCGCGCGTTGATCGATCAGGCCGCAGCCGTTAAAGCTCCGAACGTGATCGTCCTCTCCGGCAACCGGCGCGGACTGTCCGATGAAAAGGGCGCTGACAACGTGGTGGCATTCCTGAATAAGGTGAAGACTCAGGCGGAGGATAAGGGCGTTACCCTCTGCATGGAATTGCTCAATAGCAAGGTTAACCACCCGGATTACCAATGCGACCATACGGCGTGGGGAGTGGATGTCTGCAAGCGCGTTGCCTCTCCGCACGTGAAACTGCTGTTCGACATCTATCACATGCAGATC
>SYKU01000148.1 GCA_005808865.1 Acidobacteriota bacterium | reverse complement strand
TCGTTGGCTCTTAGCCGGGAGCCGATCACACTGGACGCCAGCCCTGTCGGCGTTTCGATCTTCCGGCGCCTCGCCAACCCTACATTTCAGCCTGCGGGCGTTAGCATTTCATGATCGCCACCACAGGAGTTCTGAGGCTAGGGTAACCATGCCTCTATTGTGCGACAAATCCGGGCCGCAATCATCTTGCCGGTGCCGAAATGTCATTCTCTACGAGAAGTACAGCGACTTCCGCTTCTGCTCGATCAGCTTGATGAAGTTTCGCTTGATCTTGTACTTCACGCGCAGGGCATCCAAATGCCGTACAAACTCCGCGCTGCGGTCCATTTGCCGCATCACCGCAGCCGCTTTCACCAGCAGACCGACGGAGTCCTCGTAACGCCCGTTGCTGGTGGAAGCGACAGCAGCTTCGGCCTGCTTCAGGTAAAGTAAATGGGCGCGGCGTCCTCGGGATGTTCCGTCTCGCGGGAAGCCGCAAGCCGGAGCCACAGACTATCGGAACACCCACCAGCCTGCGCCTCACGCCAGGACTCTTCCGGGTTGCCCTCGTAAAGAAAGATCTCCACCAACGGGGAATTGTTATCGTCGGCCTGCATCCAACGGGGCCGGCTTTGACCACGAGCCTTTGCGATGCGCAGCCGGATCTCAGTCAGGGCGCGCTCCCGCCACTCCGGCCACGCGCCCGCTTTCTTCGCGTGCCTCTCCAGCGTCTTGTAGTTCTCAAGGAACGGCCGCTCCGAGAACTCGGCCCAAATCAACTTCATGGCGTCGTCGTGACGGCGGCGGCGATGGTATTCTTCAGCCGCGAATTCCCGCAGCCTGGCGTCCGTACGATCCGGGAACGCCTTCAAGCCCTGTTCCGCCCAGAGCAACGCATTGTCGTGGTGGCGCTCTTCACGATAGACTTCGGCGATCTTCAAGTAGCTATAGGCGCTCGATAGGTCCCGGCTCATTACCGCGACGAGCTGTTCGATGTCTCCCGACGCCTGCGCCAGCGACTCCATGATGTGGGTGATGCGGAAGTGCTGGCCCCATTCGGAGCGCTCATGCTTGGCCGTCCGTGCGGCCGCGCCGTAGAAAACATCGAAGTCGCTGTGCAACTCCCACCGAAAGAGTCTCGTCGCCAACGCCGCCGGTTCGGGCCGAGCCTGCTGGCACGCCCGGCAATGGATGTCCTGCAGACCGATCCCGTAGGGTACCCTCGGATGTCATGGGATGTCTTGGCGGGCTTGGCTGGAACTCAGAAGCCCAAAGGAATCAAAAGGATAGTTGGTAGCGCAAACGGTAATCGAACGTGCTTCAGGCCAGTTCGGGCAGGTCCAGTTGGGGCTATGTGCATGCAAACAGGTGCAGTCGACTCGGCTAGCCGGTGCGCCCGGGCGGTATGAATGCACGACGTGGTCACCCGGTGGTCGCCCGGACTCTTGAATATCCGCGCCGCCCTTGGCACACGGGGCGACGTACGTTGCGCCCGGTGGTGGCACTCGAACACCCGTGATCTCGGCAATGGATGCCGCATCCACGTCCTCGAGATAGGAGACGATGACCTCACGATCGAGCGGTTTGAGCGGTTGAATCAGGGCTGAGAGCCGGTCCAGATTCAAACTCCGGTCTGCCTCTGACGGGGCTTCGGCTTTGTCCGGGAGCATTTCGAGCTCTTCCAGGCTTGCGAGAGTCGAAAAGATGCGCCGCTCACGAATGACATGGGAGGCCGCGACATGGTGAGCGATTCGGTAGATCCATCTACGCAAGGAACAGCGGCCATCGTACCGCTGAAAACTCCGCCACAACTGAAAATGAATATCCTGGCTCAGGTCGCGGCGCTTGTCCGGATCAGCCTCGTAAGCCCTGGCAAGCCTTTCGAGTGAAGATCCGAACTGTTCCACTGCGTTCCTGTAGAGGTCATTCTGCCCCGCATGTCCGCTTGAGATGGATTATCGTCCTCCCATACTCAAGGTAGTCGGTTGGGGACAGGGTTTCTAACAGGGCCCCCCAAAATTATCGGTCGGATTCGGGAGTTTCATTGCCCGGACTTGCGATGGCGCACCACGCGCGCACACCACTCCCGCCGATTGCAGCCGCGCCCACCGCTGCTCGGACACGCAGGCGTACAGACTACCATCGGGCCGGTAGACGGGAACTGAAAGCATTCATTGTTCTGAACACATGTGGAAGGCGCGTCCTACGCACGTTTCCATTCCGCGTAGACGAAATACGCACCGCTGAGTTCACGTCCCTGTTCGTCGTAAAACCACGTCTGCAGCCGGTTGGGGCCTTCCGGCAGGCGTGCCGTAAATGATACTTCACGATCCTCCGGGCCCACGCTCTTGGTGGCGTCCAAGCCCTGGAGGCCCCCCGTGGCGATGCGCGCCCGGGCGATGGGCATCGCCACGCCCGGCAGGTAGGAAGCATCGCGGTCCCGATGCGCCGGAAGGCCGGAACGCATCGCCACGTCCACTTCCTGTGGCCAGCGCCGGAGGGTGAACGTGTACTCCCCGGGGCGCTCAACCAGGATGTGCCAGGCGCCATTGCGCGGCTCAGCCCGCCGGATCTGGGCGCCCTGATCGAGGAAGACATCGGCCCACTCTGTCGGCGACAGCAGCACGGGATTCGCCTTGGGCGAGCCCAGGTGAATGGGCTCGAAGGTATCGAGCCGCGGCGATACCCGCCGCCACCACTGATCGTAGTGATCGCGCAGCCGCTCCGACACGGCCGGATGCTGTGCGGCAACGTTCGTCTGTTGCGTGGGATCCTGAACGATATCGTAGAGCTCCAGCCCGCCGACCAGTCGCCACTGCTTCCACAGCACGCAGGCGTCGCCGTATTGCGGGCGCCCCAGGCCCATCCGGCTGAACTGGACGACCAGTTTTCGATCCGCCAGCGCGGGCTGCGCCGCACCCCGCAGCAGCGGCGCCAGGCTCACGCCGTCAAAGCGCGCCGCTGCCGGCGCCTTCAGGCCGCAAAGATCCAGCAGCGTAGGAGCCAGGTCCTGC
Organism: Acidobacteriota bacterium; assembly: GCA_005808865.1. Classification (GTDB taxonomy): domain Bacteria; phylum Acidobacteriota; class Terriglobia; order Bryobacterales; family Bryobacteraceae; genus SYKU01. The sequence continues at coordinate 17,534 of SYKU01000148.1, read as the reverse complement.
ACCTGGGTCAGCGCGGCCTTCTCCCGCCCGCCCGTCAGGCCGCCGCGCGGCCAGCGCAGAAAGCAGGGCACGCGATGTCCGCCCTCCCAGAGCGTCACTTTGCGCCCGCGCATGCCGCTGTTATAGAATTCCACGCCGGCGGTGCCGCCGTTGTCGGTAAAGAAGATGACGATCGTATTGTCCCGTAGGCCGCTCTTGGTGAGCGTCTCTTCCAACCGGCCAACGTTCTCGTCCAGGTTGGCGATCATCCCAAAGAAGCTCTGCAGTGGCCGCGGCAGGTCCCGGTAGGGCTCGCGGTAGCGGTCCTCGACAAACAGCGGACCGTGCGGTGCGTTCAGCGCGACGTAGGCGAAGAAGGGCTGCGGCGAGGGCGTCGTGATCCAGCGCGTGGCCTCCCGGAAGAAGACGTCCGTGCAGTAGCCTTGATAGGGCTCCAGCCGCCCGTTGTGCCGGTAGCGGTCATCGAAGTAGTCGTTGTTCCAGGCATCAGAAGTAGAACCAATGTGCGATGAGGGGAACCAGACTGACTCCTGAAAGCCGCGATCCTCAGGCCGGTACGGATAGTTGTCGCCCAAGTGCCACTTGCCGAACAGTCCCGTGCGATAGCCCTCGGCGGCGAACATCCCGGCTAGGGTCGGCAGATCGCGCCGCAGCAGCGTGCGCCCGCTGCTGACGTTGATTGCGCCGGTGTTGAGCGCGTCGCGCCCGGTCATCAGTTGTGCCCGCGTCGGTGTGCACATCGGCGCCACGTGGAAGTTCGTCAGCCGGACACTCTCACCGTGCAACCGGTCAAGGTGCGGTGTCTTGAGCCGGGGGTTGCCGTGCGCCGACAGGTCGCCATGGCCCTGATCGTCGGCGAGAATGACAATCACGTTAGGGCGAGGAGCGCTTATGGGAGCGGCGGCGGCCCAAAGAAGATCTCTGCGCGTCATATGGGTTCTTATCATAACGCAAGCGCGAAAGGCGGCCAGCACCGGCCGGATCACCAGCGAACCCCAGTATCCAGGGATTCCGAGCGCGCAGAAAATTTCGCCGCTCTCCTCGCCCCGTCTCACCTCACCCTCGTCCGCCCATCTCGGCGTCGCGCATGCCGGCGTTCAGGGCCAGAGTGAGCGCGGGGTAGATCGAGGGCGCTCGCGCCGTTTTCGCCGCCGCGAGCATGGCCGTCTTCTCTTCGGCCGAAAACACCTTGGCGACCTGATTCTTAACCTTCACCTTGAGGGCTTTCTTGCGGCGCAAGCGGAAGCGAGCGGAAAGCCAACCTCTTCGTTGATGGCCTTCGGCGCCTGCCTCTTCGCTGAGGCGCTTCGACTGCCATTCCGCTACGGTCCCCTCAGTCACGTCCCCGGCCATGAGCCGACAGGTGCCGCTCGACGTGCCGCAGCGCGTACACGGCGAACGTGGCGGCCTTATGGCGCAACCTGTACGCCGCGAGGTACTCCCCGCCCACTAGAGTTGCTCTGAACCGGAGGCGAAAATGGAAATTCCGGTGTATACTCGAACCGTTCGGGGAGTCCAAAAAGGACTCCTGGATCTGAGGTGTATGTTGCGACAACTGTTTGTTCTCATTCTTTGCAGCCTGACAATGTTCGCGCAGGAAGCCAATCAGGCCACCATCACGGGATTCATTTACGATTCGAGTCAGTCCGTGGTGCCGAATGCCGAGGTAGTGGTTGCCAACCGGGACACTGGGCGGAGCCGCACGGCGCGCGCCAACCCGGAAGGCGTCTACACGGTAGTTGCCCTGCAGCCCGGCACGTATACCGTACGAGTGACGGCAACGGGCTTCAAAGCCACCGAACAACGTGACCTGCAGTTGAACGTCGGCGCAAACGTGCGCATCAATTTCAACCTGGAAGTGGGGGCGGTGAGCGAGACCGTTACAGTGGAAAGCACCGCGCCGGTGCTCAAAACCGAGACCGGGGAGGTGGCGAGCCTGGTGACGGGAATGCAGGTGACGGACATTCCAATCAATGGGCGTAACTTCACACAGTTTCTTGCGCTGGGCACTGGTGTTGTCTCGCAGCAAACCGGGCGTCAAATGGGATTGGGGCAGGAAGGCAATCCACTGATGGCTGTGCACGGCGGACGCATCTCCATGAACAAGTACACCTATGACGGGACGGTGGCCATGGATACAGGAGGCAATCGGGGCCTGGATCTGTTTCCGCCGATGGAGGCCATCGCTGAGGTGAAAGTGCAGAAGTCCAACTACGGTGCGGATGCGGGCGGGTTCGGCTACGGGATTGTCAACATCGTGACGCGCGGGGGAACGCAAAAGTTCCACGGTGATGTTTACGAGTATTTCCGCAACGACAAGTTGGATGCCCGGAATTTCTTTGCAAACCAGAGACAAGGGATTCGATTGAACAATTTCGGGTATACGATTGGCGGACCGTTCTATATTCCTGGAAAGTACAACACATCCAAGACCAAGGACTTCTTTTTCTGGTCGCAATCTTTTGCCCGGCGGATCGGCCCGCAGATCGATTCGTTCACCACCCCTCCGATTGGGGTGTTCACGGCGCAGGTCCCCACGCCGGAGCAGCGACGGGGCAATTTCGCCGGCGGCGCCGTGATCAGGGACCCCGACGGCCTGCCATACCCTGGGAACGCCATCCCCACGGCGCAACTTGACGCGAACGCGCTGCTGCTCATCAATACCTTCTATCCGCTGCCAAACCGTGTGGGCGCTCAGAACTTTGTGCACAACACGCGCTCGTTCACACGTTACCGGGAGGAATTGCTGCGATGGGATCACAACTTCTCCGACACCTGGCAATGGACGGTTCGGCATGCGCAGGATACCTGGTTCCAGGATCAGGACATCAAGCGCCCGGGCGCATCCACATTGCCAACTTTCCCAAACAAGTTCGGCAAACCGGGCAAGAACCTGACGACGAAGATGACGACGATTCTATCGCCACGAAAAGTGAACCTGTTCACCTTCGGCTACTCCTACAATCAAATCTCGAATGCTCCACTCGCCGGGCAGAGGCCTACGGGTCTGCGCATCCCGGAGGTTTACCCGTCCAATGGGTTCAACCGGATTCCCGACATCGCCATCGCCAACGGATTTGCGGGCCTTGGGACAGGCGACGTCCTGAACAACGACAATCCCATCTACACCTTCAAGGACGATTTCTCCTGGAACCGCGGCCGCCACAGCATCAAGATCGGCGGCGAGATGATCTATCACATCAAATCGGAGTTCAACTTCGGCGGTGAGCAGGGGGCCTTCAATTTCAACGGCGCGGTTACCGGAAACGGCTTTTCTGACTTTCTCATTGGACGCGCCTTCACCTATGCCGAAACCGATACGGACCCCGGCATCACCGTTTCTCAGTTCGATAACGAGTTCTACTTTCAGGACGACATCAAGATCAGCTCGCGGCTTACCTTCAACGCCGGCGTGCGCTATTACCTGATTTCGGGTTCCAACGGCGGCCGCGCCGCCAACGACCGTATCTCTGCCTTTGTCCCCTCGCTCTATGATCCGGCCAAGGTTCCCACGTTCCGCGCGGACGGCCAGATAGTGGCCGGTACGGGCGATCCGCTCAACGGCTTGATCACCGGAGCAGACCGGCGCGGGCTTCCAGTGGGTCCCCAATTGATGGTCACCAATAAGGACGTCTTCGGGCCGCGCCTCGGATTCGCCTACAACCTGCTCTCCAAGACCGTGATCCGCGGCGGCTACGGGATCAACTATTTCTGGGGCACCGCCAACAATGTGCCGCGCAAGTCGAACCCTCCTTTCATCAACTCCGTCAACATACAGAACCCCGCGCTGTCCAATCCCGCCGGCGGGCCGAACCGGCTGTTCCCCTCGAATGTGAACTCGCTGGACATCTTCAACAAACAGCCCAGCGTCCAGTCATGGAGCTTCAGTATCCAGCGCGAATTGCTGGCCAACACCTCGTTCGAGGTTGGTTACTCCGGCACCAGGGGTACCCACCTGCCGCGCGGCATTCAGCTAAACCAGGCCGATCCCAACCGCACCGGTAACGCGAACCTGCGGCGCCCCTTCCTCGGCTACGGAACCATTTCCTATAACGAAAACAGCGCTCTATCCAAGTACCACGGCCTGGAAACAAGCCTGACGCGGCGGTTCTCAAAAGGGATGCTGTTCGAGGCGTCCTATACCTACTCGAAGGGGATGGGACACTTGGAAGGTCTTCCGCTGGATTCGCGGAACAAGGATCTTGACTTCGGGTTGATTGACTTGGACCGGACCCACATTTTCAGCTTCAACTATGTGTGGGAACTGCCGTTCTTCAAGAACAGCAATGGCGCCGCGGCTTCCATATTGGGCGGATGGCAGATCTCCGGCATCACGGCGTTCATGAGTGGATTGCCGGTAAATGTGACGCAACCGGGTGATGTCTCGAACTTCGGCGGCGGCACGGGCGGCCAGCGGCCGGATTTGATTGGAGATCCGGGCGAGGGACGCGGCCAGAGCCTCACGCGATACTTCAATACAGCCGCCTTTCAGCAGGTCACAAGGCCATTGGGAATCGGGACGTCGCGCGTGAACCCGATCCGCGGGCCGGGGATCAATAATTTCGATTTCAGCGTGTTCAAGAACGTGTATTTGAGAGAGGGAACGCGATTTCAGTTCGGGGCGGAGCTGTTCAACATCTGGAACCACTCGCAGTTTGAAGGCGTTGGTGGCGGTTTGGGAAACCCGACGTTCGGGCAGATCACTTCAGCGCGAGACCCGCGCACAATCCAGTTGCGAGCGAAATTGTCGTTCTAACCAGGAGAGTTTTTTGCCACCGGAAGAACCGAATTCGCTGACGGCTTTCTGCGCGGCGTAGATCAGCGGTTGGACCGGGAAAAACTCGCCGAAGCCTTGAACGGCTCCTCGCAAGGGTCAACGCCGGGCAAGTTCCAAGCGGTTATCATCGCCAAGCTCGACCGGCTGACGATAGCGTCAAGGACCTCGCGTCGCTGCGAGAGCTTTTCGAGAAGAAGAAGGTGGCGCTGGTTTCGGTGGCACGCGGCACGCCGTGGTTTCGGCTGGCGCGTTGCCCGTCACAGCGCGTCACAGCGCAAAGCTTGTAAGTGTATGATATGAGGAATTGGTAGCGCTAACGGGAATCGAACTCGAGGGCTGGCAGTTCAGCCCAGTCCAGTTGGGCCTAAGGCGCTGCCCATCAATACAATGACATCATCAAGGCAGACTGTAATCATAAAGAACCCCTCGGCTCACCTTGTGAAAGTTTCGTAGTTCCTCCACAAATACAATAAACACGCACGCAAGGGACCAAGGGTGTCCGGAAGCGAAGAAACGTCCTCATTATGCTATAGTTCTTCTTGTTGACCGCACGCATGGAGGAATTACAGGATTATGCGCCCCACCGTCTTCTCCGCTGACGTTCTGCGCCGGTTTTTGCGCAAAAACCGCATCGCCACGTTGCCTCAACTGAAGCAGTTGCTGGGCACGGAGGCCAATATCACAGTCTTTCGCAAATTGAAGGAGCTGTCATACCGTACCAGCTACTCTCATCGGGGCTCTTTCTACACCCTCGATGAGATTGTCACTTTCGATCAGCGGGGCTTGTGGTCGTTCGACTCGGTCTGGTTCTCCTTTCACGGTACTTTGGTGGCCACTGCGGAGGACCACGTAACGCGGTCCGAAGCTGGCTATTTCGCTTCCGAGTTGGAAGTGATTCTCCATGTGCCGGTCAAAGAACCTCTCTTGCAACTGGTTGCGCAAGACCGGATCGTCCGGCAGCCCGTTTCCGGCATGTATCTGTACTGCGCCGCCGATCCGCAAACGCGGCAGCGACAGTTACTGGCGCGGCAAGCACTACCGGACCAAGCCGCAACTGCATCCGCCATCACCACGGCCGCCAGTGTTTCTGACGAACTGCGGGCTGCCATTGTCCTGTTCGCCAGTTTGCTCGACGAACAACAACGTCGTCTGTACGCCGGTCTGGAGTCACTCCAGTTGGGCGGTGATCGCCAGATTGCCGAACTTCTCGGTCTGGACCCGCACACGGTTGCAAAAGGACGCCGGCAGATACTGGCCAAGGAGGTCGAGGCGGACCGGGTACGGGCCGTAGGCGGCGGGCGCAAGCCGGTGGAAAAAAAACGCCCGCGGTGATTGATGCGATCCGGAAGCTGATGGAAAAGGAAACTGCCGGCGACCCGATCAGCGGCGTAAAGTGGACCAGAAAAACAACGGGGAAGATTGCCAGGCAGCTTAAGCTGTTGGGGATCGCAGTCAGCCGCAACACCGTAGGACGGCTCCTGCGGCAGATGAAGTATAGCCTGCGTACCAACCGCAAGACGATCTCGGCCGGTTCCACCTCCGACCGCGACCGCCAGTTCCGCTACCTTTGCCGGCAACGGAATCAGTTCGAGAAGCGGGGAGATCCGGTTCTGAGCGTGGATGCCAAAAAGAGGGAGTTGATCGGCAACTTTAAGAACCCTGGCACCAAATGGGAGCGAACATCCACAGCCGTCAACGATCATGACTTCCGTTCCGCCGCTTCAACGTCAATTGTGCGATGGCCTGGGCCTATACGTCACGCTTTGTCACTACCCTTCCGGTGCCTCCAAATGGAACCCCATTGAGCACCGCCTGTTCAGCCACATCAGTCGGAACTGGGCCGCCGAGCCGTTGCACAGTTACGAGAAAGCCCTCAAGTTCATCCGCACCACCACAACCTCTACTGGTCTGAAAGTCACTGCCCAGTTGGATACCACCTTCTACCAGACTGGCGTCAAACCCTCAAAGGCCCAGATCAGCCAACTCGCCATTACTCCGAAACGCGTTCTGCAAAAATGGAACTACACCATCTCGCCACAAAGGTGAAACTATTCTTGGGCGGTTGCTAAGTGGTTGTGGTTTCAGTAGGGTTGGTACTCCGCGATGGTCCAAAACACGGCCACGAGCCGCGGACGTCACAGCGCAGTCACAGCGCGGTGCTGCGCGTTCCGGCTCAGAGAAACAGGTCTGCCCGGACGTGGAAAAACTCCGCGAGGTTCTTTGCCTGCTGCCTACTGATCGGACGCTTCCCGGCCAGAATCTCAGAGACGCGGCCTTTCGACCCGATGACGGTCCAGAGGCCGTTCGGCTTCAGGTCTCGCTGTTCCAGGAGGAACGCGACCATCTCGTGTGGCTTGGACCTGCGCCGCGAAGAATATGCCAAGGCTTCATAATCGCGGATCAGGTTCGTCAGGAGGTCTAGAAGGGCGTCTTCTTCGGGAGTCATATTGCGCTCGCCCTTTTCCATCAGAGATTCAACGACCGCCACTGCGCGCGCCTTTTCCTCCTCCGTAGCTATGACGCGCGGCACGACCCTAGCCAGCAGCCGTCCGTAGCGCTTCATGTCAATGGATGCGGTTAGAGATCCCATTTGTCGTAGTCCTCGTGGATACCAATTTTCTTGATAAAGACGACCTGCTTGCGGTAGTGCACGAATGTTGCGATGCGGTATTTATTGCCGCCGACGTTGAACACTGTAAGATCGCCGACGAACGATGCTGAGCCGAACATCCGCTTCAGTTCGCCCGGGTTGCGCCATGTTGCGGATTCGATAGCATCAACCCAGTGCCACATGGCATCGGTGGAACGCGGCTCCCGTTCGATGAAGTCGCGAATCCGCTTTTCGGTCACGATCCTCACCACTACAAGTTCCCACAGCGGGAACCTTGGGGTCAAGCGGGTGGAGTGCCCTTTAGGGACGTGCATCCGCCTCACATGGGATAATCAACCAAAATGCAGTCACACCAAGTCAACAAAACTCTACAAGGTCAGCGATTTCATCTCGTGGGCGAGGGCCTCGACGCTGATTCTCAGCCCGTCATTTCAGCGCCGCTCCGTCTGGCCTGCCGGCGCCAAGTCGTACTTGATGGACACGATCGTACGTGGACTGCCGATCCCGATCATCTTCCTGCGCGAGATGAAGACTAATCTCGATAGCCTGGAGGCGACGCGTGAAGTCGTCGACGGGCAGCAGCGTATTCGCACGCTGCTGAGTTTCATCCAGTCCAACCTGATAAAAGGTTTCGATCCCGCGAAGGACGCCTTCACGATAAAGAAGACCCATAACCGCGATCTTGCGGACAAGGCGTTCAAGGATCTCCCGCCGACCGTTCGGCAGAACATTCTCGATTATCAGTCCAGCGTTCACATACTGCCTTCGAGTGTTGACGACCGCGAGGTCCTGCGGATATTTGCCCGGATGAATTCCACGGGCCTGAAGCTTAACTCACAGGAGCTGCGCAACGCTGCTTGGTTCGGCGAGCTCAAAACCTCGATGTACGCGATCTCGGCCGAGCAGCTCCAGCGGTGGCGCAAATGGCGCATCTTTACCGAATCGCAAATCTCGCGCATGGGTGAGGTGGAAATCACTAGCGAGTTCGCTCAGCTTATGATCAAAGGTCTTGTCGGCAAGACCCAGAAGGCTATCGACAACCTTTATCAGGATTTCGACGAGGAATGGCCAGAGCGCGCGGAAGCAGAGCGCCGGTTCCGGCATTGCATGGACGAGATCGATAACACGGTCGGCGCGGACATCGCTAATACCGCTTTTACGAACCGAGCCGCCTTTCATGCGCTCCTTACCACCGTCTACGACGCCACTTTCGCAATCGGCTGGCCACTCAAGCGCAGGAAGGCCGAGCCGCTGCCAACCGCGTTCAAGACGCGCCTGATGAAAACCAGCGATGCCATTCGCAACCAGACGGCTACAGAGAAGTTGTTGGAGTCTTTGGCGCGGCGCACCACGCATAGGGATTCTCGCAAGACGGTGGTCGACTATCTCAAAACCCATCTCCTCCGTGCCTAGGCCTGCTTCCATATTATCGGATACATACGCTGCCCGCCTTCGCACGTTCGACCGTGCGCGCCGGAAGCTTGAAAGTCTGCGCTCCGAAGGCCGCGTCACACGCCACGATGTTAGCATGTTCTATGAAGGCATTTTCCTGCGCACCGTCACGTCCTTTGAGGGATTGATCGAGGATCTCTTTGTCGGACTTCTCGCCGGCGGCATTACACCGGGCAAAAACGTCCACCCGCGTGTGACCTTCCAGTCACACGCCGTTGCCCGTGACGTCATGCTCGGCGGTCGTGCCTATGTCGACTGGCTTCCTTACAACCTCACACACAAGCGGGCCGAGGCCTTTTTCCGTGGGGCGTTCCCGTTCTGCAATCTCGACAAGCCCGACAAGAAGCTGCTTGAACGCCTCGTCCTGGTCCGCAACGCCGTAGCACACCAGAGCCGGTCCGCGCGCGGCAAGTTCGGGGATGAGGTTATCGGTACGGCACCCGTCCTTCCTATCGAGCGCACGCCGGCTGGCTTCCTACGTACGGTCTTCAGGACTGCGCCTGATCAGACTCGCTATGAAGAGATGGCCAGCACCTGCGTCATCTTGGCGCGAAAGCTCTGCCAGTAGAATCTATAAAAATGTGTGTTCCGTTTACCGGCCAACTTAGGCTTCACCTATGCTTGAGCGCAAGCGATTGAAAACAAGCCGGTTGGCCGGTAAACGAGTCATTTTTACTGGCCAGTCTTTTGGAAAGCGACCCAACCCCTTATCCTGCAGCTGTTTGACGGTGGAACGACTGAATGATTGGCCTGTAAATGAGCAGAACGCCTGTAAGTCTATGACGAATTGGTAGCGCTAACGGGAGTCGAACCCGTATTTAAGCCTTGAGAGGGCTCTGTCCTAACCATTAGACGATAGCGCCACGAGGTACCCTTTATTATACAGTATGCACAGCGAACAGCAATTGCTGGACAGACTTCGCCGGCGGATCGTGATCCCGGAAGCGTCTGGCGTCGTCCTCGGCATCGGCGACGACTGCGCCATCGTTCGGCCGCCCGGCGCTGACGAAGACCTCCTGTTTACCACGGACATGCTCATCGAGAATGTCCATTTTCTGCGCGAAACCCATGCGCCCGCGGACATCGGCCACAAAGCCCTGGCCCGCGGACTGAGCGACATTGCTGCCATGGGAGGCTCGCCGCGCTTCTGTCTGCTTTCACTCGCCCTTCCGGAGTGGGCCGGCGATGCATGGGTCGACTCCTTCTATTGCGGGCTGCTCGATCTCGCATCCCGAACCGGTACGGCGCTCGCCGGCGGAGATCTCGCCCGCTCCGAACGGCTCACATGCGACATTACCGTCTGCGGCGCCGTCCCCCACGGCGAGGCACTGCTACGGAGCGGGGCAAAACCGGGAGATGAAATTTATGTTTCAGGCCTGCTGGGCGAATCGATGCTCGGATTCGAGACGCGCCGCGGCAAACCATGGAAGAAACACCTGCGCCCAGAGCCGCGGATCGGCCTTGGGCGCTACGCGCGCGAGCGACTCCACGCGTCCGCCGCCATGGACCTTAGCGACGGGCTCTCGCTCGACCTGCACCGGCTGTGTCTCGCCTCCGGCGTAAGTGCGCACCTCGAAGCTGTGCCTGCGCATTCCAGAATGGTTAAGCCGCGGCACTACCTGCACGGCGGCGAGGACTACGAACTGCTGTTAACTGTCCCTCCCACCACTCCAGTGCCTGACGAAATCGGCGGCGTACCCTTCACGTGCCTTGGCAGGATCGAAGAGGGCGCGCCCGGAGAAGTACTCATGTTTGGTCTCCCGCTTCGGGCGCTGGGTTATGATCACTTTCGGAACTTATGACGACCCGCTCCCGTACTCGATTTGCCTGAGGCTTTCCGAGGATCGACGGCGATGTTCAAGGCCCGCCCGGTTCACCAGTGCAAGTTTCACGGGGAAGCCCCGCCGGTCACCGCACCAGAACGAGTTCGCCCCGCCGCTGGTCCAGGTAGATCTTCTTGAACACCGAAGCGGGGAGCAGTCCTTCCACCTGCGTGCCCTGTCTTAGCACGATGGCGGCGGGCAGCATGCCGACACGCAGGCTGTCCGTAAAGAACATATCGGCGGTCCAGGTGGTTGGCACGACACTCCTGGCACCATCGAAAGTGCCGAAAGTGCTTTCGACCGGCCGGGTCTTGGCCATCGCAGCCGGCGTCCGAAACAGCACGATGTTGGTGCTACCTGAATCGAGAATCAGCGTGAGCGTCTCCATGCCCATCCGCGCTTTCACAGCGATCCGCCCTTCCAGTCGGAAGAACGGGACCACCTCCCCGTCCGGACGCTCCGCCTCGAGATCCAGCCGCCCGCTGGCGGGGGACAGCGTAAAGTCGAAATCGGCGAGGGCGTTCAGGCCCAGTACACCTCTGACCGCGGGGTCGAGGAGCTTGGCTGGCGTCACGTCGTAAAACACAATTTCGGTCTCGGGTAATGTTCTCTGCCCGATGCGCAGGTTGCGTACCTTCAGTCCCGGAAACAGAAGCGCGCTGTGTTGCGTAATCACTTCCACACGGAATTCCGGTTTCATCCGGAGTTCGGCAGCAAGCGCGGTGTCGATGAGTGAAGTCTCGGCTCCGGTGTCCACAAGGAAGCGGTAGGGTCCGTGGGCCCCAATGGAGACGTCCGCGAAAACAGGGGAGGGCTTTGCGTTTAGCAAGGCCGTCGAGAGGAGAAGGATCCCGGTGATAGCCATTCGTGTACCTCGGCTCGGACTTGGACGAACGAACGGACATTTCGTACCGTCTGCGGCGGCGCGGGCGGCGAGAGCCATGCGTTCGCGCCTTGCCGTTCCCGGCGTTGACCCGGTGCCGCGCCTTGTGAATGGAGTCGCGGGCGCCTCAAGTACCCGGTATCCGGCCCGAAGTCGGCGGCGTGCCAGCCACGCGGACTGGCGGCATCCGAAAGGGAGCAAGCCCGAAGGCGCACGCGCGTTCGGTTTCTCGCTTCGGGCGCTGGGTTACGATCGTTTTAGGAACTCATGACGAATCCCGCTCCCGTACTCGATTTATTGGACGCCTTCCGAAGGTCGAAGGCAATGTTCACCGCCACTTCCTTAGGCGTTTTCGACATCCTTTCGAATTCACCGGCCGATGCCGCGACGCTCGCGAAGAAGATCCAGGCGGATGAAGGAGCGCTGACGCGCCTGCTCGACGCATGCGCCGGCCTCGGACTGCTCCGCAAAACCGGAGAGGCCTACGAGAACGAACCCGTGGCTGACGTCTATATTCGCCGCGACAGCCCGCACACCATGGCAGGGTACATTCTCTATTCCAACGAGGTGTTGTTCCGCATGTGGGGGAACCTGGACGACGCCATCCGCGAAGGCACGCATCGCTGGCCGCAGACCTTCAACATGGACGGCCAGATCTTCGATCATTTCTTCAAGACTCCAGGCGCGCTGCGAACCTTTATCCAGGGCATGCACGGATTTGGGATGATCAGCTCGCCGAGGGTGGCGGCGGCGTTCGACCTGAGCGGCTTCCGCACGTTGGCGGACCTCGGCGGCGCGACTGGCCATCTGGCAACCGCCGCGTGCCGGCTCTACCCACATTTGCGGGCTGCCGTGTTCGATCTGGCGCCGGTGGTCGAGATCGCAAGGGAACACATCACGGCTAACGGGTTGCTCGACCGCATTGATTTGGTTGCCGGCGATTTCTTCACGGACGACCTCCCCGCGGCCGATCTATACGCGGTCGGGCGAATCCTGCATGACTGGTCCGAGCCGAAGATCCGCAGGCTTCTCCAGCGGATCTTCGACGCGTTGCCGCGGGGCGGCGGATTGCTCATCGCGGAAAAACTCCTCGAAGAGGACAAGAGCGGACCGGTGACGGCGCACATGCAATCGTTGAACATGCTGCTTTGCACCGAAGGCCGGGAGCGGACACTCGGGGAGTACCGGGGGCTGCTTGAGGAGGCGGGATTCACGAGCGTACAGGGAGAACGCACGGGAGCGCCCGTCGATGCGGTGCTGGCACGGAAATCATGATCACGATCGGGAAAACGAACTACAAGGGTTGGGCAAACTGTTACCGGATTTCGAACGGTGAGGCGGAACTCATCATTACGAGCGATATCGGTCCGCGCATTATGCGCTATGGTTTCCCGGGCGGGCGGAACCTGCTCAAAGAGGTCGAAGAAACGTTGGGCCAGTCCGGCGAGGAGCATTGGGTGATTCGCGGCGGGCACCGGATTTGGATCGCTCCCGAACACATGCCGCGGACGTATGCACCGGACAACGAACCCGTGAAGATTGAAATCTCAGGCGCTACCTTGAAAGCCACCCAGCAGGTTGAGCGCTATTCGGGGATCGAGAAGCGTATCGCAGTGCGGATGGCGGAGCATGGAACCGGCGTTGAGATTGTCCACGGTCTGAGGAACGCGACACCGTGGCCAGTGGAGCTCGCGGCTTGGGCGCTCACGATGATGGCTCCGGGCGGCACGGGAATCAGTGGCTTTCCGCCGCGCGGCACGCACCCGGAAATGCTGGCGCCCACGAACCCGCTCGTGATGTGGGCTTTTACGAATCTCGCGGATAACCGGTGGCTGTTCAACCGGAAATATTTCACTCTGCGGCAGGACCCTGGCAACCCGGATCCGCAGAAGATAGGATCGTTCCATCCGCGGACGTGGGGCGCTTACCTTTTGGGATCCGACCTGTTTGTCAAGCGTTACGACGCCGATGTTTCGCGGACATACCCCGACATGGGTTGTTCCTTCGAGATGTTCACGAACGCGGATACGCTGGAGCTTGAGACTCTGGGTCCAATGACAAAACTGGAGCCGGGCGAATCGCTGGATCACATTGAGCGTTGGACGCTTGAACGGAATATCGAACTTGGCGATTGGAGCGATGGCGAGCTCGACCGGATCGCGCTCGGCGACCCCTCCGCCCCAGCCCGCTGTAGCGCGCAGCCAGGGCGGTGATGGCTGCCTTGGACCGGCGCACCAGCGTACTCGGATGGTCCGCCCGTCACGCCACTTCCGTTCAATATTGGAATGCAGAGCTATAGATCTGGTAACCTCCCTCACCCGGCATGAGGAATCTGGAGTGCAGGCACGCCCCTGTATGCAGGTGCTTCGTTCACATTGTCACCCTGATCCCCGGCCAGTGTGCGGCAGGCCCTGCCGACAGCTAGCGGACGTCACGGTACAAGGCGATCGTCTCACGAATCAGCTTTTCCGCCGCCCCCGTGCCGTAGGGCGTGCGCTGCACTTCGTAACCGCCTGACGCGTACTCAGGCTCGGTGGGCATGTAGTCGCCGCCCTCGCCGCTCGAGTATCCGGAGAACATCGTAATGGCGAAAGGCGAAGCCTTTTTGACTGCCACGCCGATTTCAGCAAACGGCTCACCAGGCATGGAGACGATTGCCATGTCGCCGAGTCGCATCACCTGCACCCGAACTTTCACGGGCGTCGGATCATGTGGCGCTTTCCATTGCTTCAGCAGATCCGAAAAGCGCCGCAAGCGCGCATCGGCCTGATGCTGCTTCCATGGATCGCCCGTGGCCTTCGCCGCCGTCACCTTCGTCTCGGCGTCCGCGACGAGCGTGGCCATCTCGTCCAGTTCCCTCGGCGAATACGTCCTCGGGGGAAGGTCAAGCACCTTCGTCGCGAATTTCATTGTGGCGTCGCGCGGACCCGAGACGCGCCAATGCTGTTTCGCCTGAAAGGCCGTCGATTCCACGAAGCCTTCAAATTTCGGATCGCGCTTCACCGTCTCGATGCCGAGCGCGAGAGCCGCCGCCTGATAACCAAGAATGGACCCCAGCCGCCGCGGCACTTCCAGATCTCCCGTGAACCCTTCCACCGGACCCTGATTGCCCGCCGCGCCCTGGAAGAAGAGGCACGTCGCGCCCGGCATCGCGCTCTCCACCGCCTTACGCATGGGGCCAATCCAATCCGGAGAAAAGTACTTGTTCTCGTACGCGAGCACCGTGCCGTGACACTGGAAATTCACGAGCACCGCGTAGGGTTTGCCATCCGCGCCGTCAATGCGGATGACGATGAGCTCGCGGTCGACAAATCCTTCGGGGTTGCGGCCCACGGCGGCCGGCAACCCGTCCTTCGCGCGGACGCGGCGGTTGATGTTGATCGTGCCCGTGCCCTTCGCCCCGTAGGCGTGCGCGGGTCGGAGTTTCGAATTCGCCTCGACGATCGCGCCGGCGATTTTGTCCACGACCATCGCCGAATACCGCTCCTGCGCCCGCTGGTAAGGCGTGAAATCGACGCCGAGAGGTCCGCGCACCACGCTCACGAGAGGCCCCGCGTGCGTGTGCGTCGCGCCGAGGCGGATGTGTTCCGGCGGAATTCCAGTCAGCTTCGATACGCGCGCCGCAATTTCGGCGTAGCCGGTCACGCCGATCGCATCCACGTCGACCATGGCGAACTTCTGTCCGCCGCTTGCCAGCACAATCGCCGTGGCGTACATGCCCATCGGATCGACGCCCACGGCTTCCACGTGGGTCTGCGAGCCCCAGTTCAGTTGCGCGAGACCGATAGGAGGAGTAATGTCCGCGCGGGCGGCACCAGCCTGTAGCCCGGATGGCGCGGAGTCCTTTGGGCCCTGCTCCACAACGTCCGCGCGCCCCGCCGCGCAGGCAAGCGCGATCACGCCCAGGAATCTGTTGCGTTTCATGTGCTTTCTTTACCTCGTGCCTGTTCGTTTCCGCTTCGGCGCGACCGCCGCGAGTTCGAAGCCTTCCGCGGCCTGCGGCGCGGCCTGTGTCTCCGCTTTCACGGGCTTTCTCGCCATTTCGACGGATTTTTTCAAGGCTTCCATGATGTCGATGACCGGTGCGAACTGAGGCGCGGGCGTCTCCACTACTTCGAGACCCGCCTTCTTCGTCTCAATCATCTGCAGCAAATTCTCGCGGTACGTGTCTTTGTACTTGTTGGGTTCGAACTCCGCCGCAAGCGACTCCACCAGCATCGTCGCCAAAGCAAGCTCCTTCTCTTTAACCAGCTCCGTGTTTGTGCGGAATTCGTCCACTTTGCGTATTTCGTCGGCGTAGTACATGGTGTGCAGAAGGATCCCCTTGTCTCCGGGGCGCAGCACCACGATGTGTTCGCGGTTGTGCATCGCAATCTTTGCGATCCCGGTATAGCCGCTCTTCCGCAGTACTTCGAAAAGCAGCGCATACGGCTTTTCGCCGGCTTCTTCCGGAGCCATGCAGTAAGAGCTCTCGAGATATATGGGATCGACGTCGGCGCTCTTGACGAATTCGAGAATCTCCATCGCCTTCGCGGTTTTGGGAGCGACTTTCTTGATCTCCTCGTCCTCGACAATGACGTACTTATCCTTCTCGTATTCAAAGCCCTTGACGAGTTCGCTCCGCGGCACCGCCTTCTCTTCCGCCTGGCAAAAGATCACCTGCTTGATGCGCGAATGATCGGATTTGTGAAGCATGTTGAAACTGACAGTCTCGCTTCGAGCCGCGCTGAACAGCCGCACGGGAAACGAGACCAGACCGAAGGTAAGGTGTCCACGCCAGACGCTGGTAGCCATTCCGTTGATTCCCCCGCTGCTATCATACTAAGCGAGAAAGGGTTAGCTGTCCAGTCAGAAGAATGTCGATCGAGGAATACGCCCGCAAGCGGATATTTGAGAATACGCCCGAACCAGCGCCGCAAGCTTCGGCAAGCGGCGGCAGAAGATTTTTCGTACAGCGGCACCACGCCACGCGGCTTCACTACGACTTCCGCATTGAGGTGGGCGGCGTGCTCGTCTCCTGGGCGGTTCCGAAGGGTCCCACGCTCGATCCGGGTATGAAGCAGCTCGCCATGAAGGTGGAAGATCACCCGCTCGACTACGGCGGCTTTGAGGGCAACATTCCGAAGGGGAACTACGGGGCGGGCAGCGTGATGCTATGGGACCGGGGCGAATTCGAGGTTCTTAGCGACCTGCCTGCCGAGGGTCAGATTGCCCGCGGCGATTTCAAATTCCGCCTCCACGGGGAGAAACTCTCGGGCGAGTTTGCGCTGGTTCTCATGAAGGGTCGCGGCAAGGGCAACGAGTGGTTGTTGCTGAAAAAGAAAGACGCGTTTGCCGAATCCGGATGGGACGTGGAATCTCGCGCTCGGAGCGTGCTGACCGGACGAACACAGGAAGAAATCGCGCTCGAGGTGAAACCGCCGCAGGCGGCGGCCGGGTCGACGCTGCCCCGCGACGTCTCGCCCATGATGGGCGTACTGACTGATGCGCTCCCGGCAGGCGACGGGTGGATCTATGAAGTGAAGTGGGACGGCGTGCGGTCGCTCTGTTTCATCGAGAACGGGCGGGTCCGGCTGGTTTCGCGAAACGGCAGGGCCATGGAACGGCAGTATCCCGAGTTAGTCGCGATGGCGGAGAGCCTCTCGGCGCGGGATGCGATTGTCGATGGCGAGATCGCGCTGCTTGACGATCAGGGCCGCCCGAGCTTCGAGTTGCTACAGTCTCGAATCAACGTTTCCGACGCCGGCTCGATCGCGAACATGGCGCGGAAGCGGCCCGTCGTCATTTACCTGTTCGACCTGCTGTTTCTAAATGGACGCGACTTGCGCGGCCTTCCTTTGCGGGAACGGAAGGCACTCTTGCGATCGTCGCTGCGCCCGAGTAATCTGGTGCGCTTTTCGGACGATTTTGCCGACGGCCCGGCGCTGCTCGCCGCGGCGCGCGAGCGCGGTCTCGAAGGCGTGATGGCGAAGCGCGCCGACAGCCCGT
>SYKU01000147.1 GCA_005808865.1 Acidobacteriota bacterium | reverse complement strand
CAGCGCCGCGGAGCAGCCGCGCGGGATTGCTCGCGGAACCGTGCGTGACGGTCCCGCGGCTCGCGGCGGGGAGGCCCTTGCCCAGCGCCGCGGAGCAGCCGCGCGGGATTGCTCGCGGAATCGTGCGTGACGGTCACGCGGCTCGAGGCGGGGAGGCCCCTTACCCAGCGGTTGCGGAGCAGCCGCGCGGGATT
This sequence comes from Acidobacteriota bacterium, assembly GCA_005808865.1. Taxonomy (GTDB): domain Bacteria; phylum Acidobacteriota; class Terriglobia; order Bryobacterales; family Bryobacteraceae; genus SYKU01. The sequence goes on along the minus strand of SYKU01000147.1, from coordinate 6,121 downwards.
GCTCGCGGAACCGCGCGGGACGGTCGCGCGTCACGCGGCTCCAAGCGCCGCGGAGCAGCCGCGCGGGATGCGCTCGCTGACCCGTTCGCGACAGTCACGCGTCTCGCGGCTAGCGGCGGGGAGGCCGGACGGGAGTGCCCGGGGAACTGTGGCACACCGTGCTGTTAGCCCCAAAGTTCGTCGATGGGGCCGTAAATCTCCCCGGCGGACGGGACGTATTCGAATCCACGGCCGAGGGGATCGTCGCGGCGCACCGTCGTATAGTCGATGCCCAACGCGGAGTAGATGGTGGCTTCAACGTCTTCGTTGCGGATTTCGCGGTTCCGCGACCAGCCCGTTTCAGTGACGCTCCGGCCATCCCTGTCGGTCGCGCCGACCGCACGCCCGCCGAGTATTCCCGCGCCAGCGAAGAGCGCGGCCTGGTTCAAGTAGTGATCACGGCCTTTGCCCGGGTTGACCGGACCCGGAACGCGTCCGAACTCGCCCATCGCGACGATCAAGGTCTCGTCGAGCAACCCGTCGGTCTTGAGGTCCGCAATCAGCGTGCCTAGGCCGGAGTCGAACTGCTTCGAGATCGTCATGTGCCCGCCCGTGGGCAAGTAAATGTCCTCGTGATGATCCCAGTTTCCGACGTTGATCTGGATAAAGCGGGTGCCGACCTTCGCCCGCAGGAGATTACGCGCGGCGATGCAGGCGTTGCCGAAACCCGAGGTTCCGTAGCGGATACGTTCCGCCTGGTCGAAGAGGAAGATCTTTTCGACGTCGCTGTTGTAAACAAGCCGCCGCGCTCCAGCGTTGTACGCCGCCGACTCCGGGAACGACGGGCCAAAATCCGAAGAAGCGCGATTCCCGGCATCCATCTTCAGCAGCAGGTTGTAGCGCGATTCGAAGCGGGCCGCGCCGTCACGGTGTGTCGAATTGGCAAGGCCGCCGCCGCCGGGGCTTGAATAGAACGGCGCGTTCTCCGGCGGAAGGTATCCGGCGCCGACCCCGAAACCGGCGTTTAAGGCCACGAACGCGGGCAAGGTGCGCCTGGCCGCAGGGGCTCTCGCGTTCAACTCAAGCGAAACCACGGACCCGATATGAGGCGCGATCTTGGACGACCCGGAAGTCGGATTACGTCCAATCTGAAGCCAAGTCTGGGCCAGACCATGAACGTTCGCCCAGGCTTTCATGGAACGCACAAAAGCGAGCGAGTCGATCTGATTCGCGAGCGAAGGGAGCAGTCCTTGCGGAAAGCGAAGGCTGCCGTAACTGGTAGGAGCCAACTGAGGCGGCGTCCAGGATCCTTCCTTCAGATCGAAAGTGTCAATCTGGCTGGGGCCCCCCGCCATAAGAATGAAGATGCAGTTCTGCGCCGTGGCCTTGAGCGACGGCGCCGCGCGCGCGATGGTCTCCGCCGGGCGCGAGGGCATGAGGAAGTATCCACCGACCGCGGAGGCAGCGTGGCGAAAGAACATGCGCCTGCCGATCTGCGGACGCTGCCAGAACTGCGTGCCCACCGTCGAACTCCAATCGCAGCCGAATCGGTCTTTCATATCATCATTTCAATAAATCAGTAGCTGAACAGAAAATCCACTTTGTTGACGCACACCCAGGCCAAGTCCTCGATGGCGGCGTTTCGCTCGGCCGGAGTCTTCGCGGCGGCGAGCGGCGCCAACGCCCGCGCGCGCTCGATTTCCGAAGGCATCCGGGAGAGGAACAGGAGAAACGCCTCGTCGATTACCGCGGAATTGTCCTCGAGTTTCGCGGCCGCCTGTAGGGTTGGCGACGACGCCAGGCGGATCCGGTTGAGCACAAACGTATCGTTCATCAAGCTCAACTGCTGCAGTATGGAACCGTTCTGGCTGCGCGGGAAGGTATCGCGGTTGCCGCGGAAAAAGGTGTTGATGAAAGTCGCCACCGCGCCGTTCGAGCGCGGCTCGGCAGGCTCCGGTAGCTGCATCGCCCATGGAACGGGATCGAGACGAGTCATGGTGTACGCGGCCGGCACTCCCGAGGCCTTAACGATCGCATCGTGAACCTCTTCGCCTTCCAGGCGGCGCGGATAGTGGCGCGCAAACAACGTCAGGTAGTCGTACTTCCAATCGCCCTCGTAACGCGAACTGAGCTGATAGGCGGACGATGCCACGATCCAACGGATGAACTCGCGCAGGTTGTAATCGGACCCGGCCATCAGGATGGCCAAGTCCCGCAGCAACTCCGGGTGCGTGGCCTGAAGCGTCCACGGGGCGGGGGGCGGATTGGCGGGATCGAGACGCCAGGGATCGAGTCCATCCACCGGGTCGGCCAGCGCGAGACCGAAGAACTCCTTCCAGATACGGTTCGAGAGGTTGACCGCAAAAAGCGGGTCGCGAACCATGAACTGCGCGAACGCTTCGCGCCAATTACCGTTGGGGGGGGACCTGGCGAGGGCCGTCCGGAGTAAGCGGACGGTATTCGGGAGTGAATGAGGTCGAGGTCCCGACAGGCTTGCGATCCGGACGGTTGCCATAGGTGGTGTTCAAGTCGTAGGCACCGTTGGCCAGATCGCTGACGTCGAAGCTATTGTAGAGTGGGTTACTGGACGGGACGTTACGCTTGGGAAAGCGCATGCGCGAGAAGAAGGCGGCCATGCGCAGCGCCTCGGCGCGAGGCGTGCGGGATCCCCATAGACTCACCTGATCCAGGCGGCCGCGGCCGTCGTGGCAAAGCAGGCAGTCATAATGGGAGAGGCCGAGAAAGGAGCCAGCCGTTTTTGCCAGCATCGTATCGAAGGAATCCTGCACGGGTCCCATCGGCGTAATGGCATTGAGCGGGTAATTAGCGGAGCCGGAATCTTCGCTGTAGCTGTTCCCAGTCGCGGTAACCGCCATCGAAGCGATGTCGCGCAGAGGAACTTTGGCGGCGACATTTGCGCGAATCCACTTAAAGAAGGCATTGCGGCCGTCGTACTGGCGGTCGAAATTCGACGGGAAGGCAACGTTCTGGAGCAGGTCGCCGAGCCACATGGTCCAACGGTCGGTAAACTCCGGCGAATCAAGAAGGCGAGCGATGAGTGAATCGCGCTTGGTTGGTGAATCGTCCGCGAGGAAGTCCCGGACCTCCGGCGGGGCTGGAAGGCGGCCCGTAAGGTCAAGCGAGACACGGCGCATGAACTCCTCGTCGGTCGAGAGGCGCGCGGACGGGATGTTGGCGGCTGCGAGCCGGTCGAAGATCGCGTGGTCGATGAAGTTCCTGCGCGGGACCTCGAGCGGTGCGGCCGCCGCTTTTGGAAGAAACGCGGCGACTTTCGAGGTCCTGCTGAAAACGTCTTGTCCGCGGCGGGACTGGCGGGTGAGGAACTCGCCGGGGTTAACCTGAAATGCACAATCGGCTGCGGTGACGATTTTGGAGGTCGAGGCAGGGAGCGGTGTTTCCTGGGCGAGGGACAGGTGGCATGCTGTCAGGAGGAGGAGCGAGCGGCCAAGCGCCGAGATCCGTCCCGGCGCGGCTTGCACGGGAGCGGGCGCCGCATCGGATTGTAAGAAGGCCCTGCCCCGCACCACACGCACGCGAAAGGGACCGCCCCACCAACGATCATCAGTGTATCTCCGTTGCGACAGCTTTTTCATGAATGACGTTTACCGCGACATGACGTGGTCCCACTCAGCGCCGCCGCGCTCAACTAATTTTGGCACGTCCTGCTCCAGCAGGTAGCCATCTTTCACAAGCTGACGCGCCGCCGACTCGACCTTTGACAAATATTCGGCGCGGTTCCTGTATCGCTCCTCGATCGACGGTCTCGGGTCACCATTTTTCTCGCGTTCGGATTTCGTCTTCGCAAACGGGAGGAAAGACCCAACCATGCTAAACAATTCGTCCGGCGCGCCTATCTCGGCCGAGCGCAGATTCCAGCCCGTGTATGTCGCAAGCGGAGCCTGCAATTCAGGCATCCGAATGCCCGACGTTTCATTTCCGTCACGGTCCACCTGCGGTACGAGCGTGGGGAACGCGCTGCCCACCTTTGGCGGCTCCTGCGACACGATTCCTTTCGTGCGGAACTCCGGTCCGTAATCCGCGCGATAACCCTTCTGTATCCTAGTTGGAAATGCAGTTCCCGGAATCCTGGGGAATTGGACGGCGCCAAGCGCCACGAGTTTGTCCTCGGACACCTTGGGATACCGCGAGGGCGGAGGTTCCTTGCCTTCCGCGACCCATTTGTCCATGGCGACAAGGAGCGCCCGCATGGACCAGGTGTACGGGTTCGGATTCGGGGCATTCTGCTGCGCGCGGTTCCTGACCGGAGGAAACGCCCCAGGCCCGTGCTGGCCGCCCGCGAACAAGTAAGCGCGCGTGCCCGGCGGCAGTGGGGCGTCCCTCTTTCCATCGATGGCCGTGTGAATCAGCGACGCGGCGCGGCCGTAGTATTCGTACGACGAATTCGTATAAAAGACCTTCGGCGCGACTCCGGCTTTTTGCACGCGGGTGAGCAAGCCATCCGTAATTCCGGTTTCGGGGTCCGTCTGCTCGACATCGGTGTAGGGAAAAATGTCGGTGGGATAGAGCAGGTTCAGGAAGGGGTGGCCATCGCGGGACGCCTGGGCGAAGCGATGGTTGAAGCTGCCGCGTCCGGCTCCAGCGACATGCGCCATCACGCCGTCGAAAACCTTCCGCTTCTTCTCGTCCTGGTTGAAGCCGTAATAAAGGAACGTGCGGAGGAACCGGCCGCTTTGCGAGACGCCAAAACCATGAGCGCGCCTGATGAAATTGCTCTCCCCGGAGAGCGGCATCGCGGTGTTTCCGACGCCATACTTCAGGAAAGAGACCATATCGCGGATGGCTGTGGGGCCGAGGCCCACAAGCACCGGGTCTTGCGCCGTATAGACCAGTTCGTAGATCCTGCCCGGCATGAAGCCCGAGGGCATGGTGACGCGAGTCCGGTCCTCGATCTTCCACTGATTGCGTTCGATGATTCGCCGCGGGCCGTCACTGCGGTCGCGCACCGTGAGCGTGAGTTTCGGATCGTCCGGGTTCACGGCAGGATAGGCCTGGTGATCGCGATCCGCAAGCGAATGCGATGTCTCCCGCGCGTCCGGAACGAATTCCGCGCGCACTACACCCGTCACACCTTTCACGGCGGGTGGATAAATACGCATTCGGCCCTGAGTCAGGGGCGGGTCCCACTGCCATCCGAGCCAGAGGAGTGTGTAGCCCTGGTTGAGGAGGAAACCGTCGCCGAAGTCGGATTCCTTGCGCGGATCGAGCGAACCCGATGCCCGGTTGTACATGCCGAGCATTCCCTTGTTTCCGCGATTTGAGACCTCGTAGAGCACCGCGCCGTTCCCGCGTTTTGAATCACGAGGTTTGAGGAGATAGAGGTCCGAGGAAAATTCGACGAGCCCGTTCGCGTTGCGCGGCGCTTTGTCGAGGTCGGCAATGATCCTGTTGACTTCATTCCTGGGATCGACGGCGAAGTAGACTTTGCCGACAATGCGCTCATAGGGACCCGCGGCCCCCCAGGATTTTTCGCCAAGGACGTCCGAGCGGCTTTCGACTTCGATTCGAACTACGGCACCCGGCAGGGCTGAAACGAGCGCGACAAGGGCGGCTAGAAGGCGGCAGTTGCGCATGAATATCATTAAACCATGAATATCATTAAACCACGACGGAGCTTACCGGGAGAATCAACTACGGAACCGAATGCAGCGGCGGATTTGAGTGCGCCAACGGCAGTTCGGGCGGCAAGGGGAGACCGGCAGACGACGAAAGGCGATCGTCCGCGCCACCGCACTCGGCGTGCGGCGGGGAGGGGGGTGACGCAGAAAATTTAATTTCGATTTTCCGTTCCCCGTGGTGGTGGAAGAAGCGGATGGTGAAGGCCGGGGCAGCCAGGTTGCGAAGCTCCTGCGAGAGATGGCGCGGCGTTGAGTGCCACTTCAGCGCGGCGGCCAGTTCGGTGGCTGAACCTTTGAAGTTGCCGAGTTTGTGGAGGCTCCGGACCAGAGGAGATGGAACCGGCTTCAGAGCTTCCGCCAGTTCGGCCGGCGCCGCGTAGGTGTATTGGCCGCTCATCATCTGGCTGAGGGCGGTGCACAGCGAGCCGAGCAGAGATGGCCGGAGGGCCTCGAATGCGGCGTCGGGACTGGGATCTGGCGTGCCT
>SYKU01000014.1 GCA_005808865.1 Acidobacteriota bacterium | reverse complement strand
CCGATGATGAGCGTACCACGCAGCGTGGCCGAAGTGCCGGCCAATCACGTCACCCTAAGTCGAAGGAATCGGCAGGATGTACTCTGATCATATACATACCCTAGTCGCAGCGAGAGCAGGGCGCGGCAGCGTTCTTTCGCTTTCGTCCGGGCCATCGGTTCGCGTCAGGTGCGTTGATGGATCCAATCAGCAGGACGTTCGTGGCGGCGCTCGACAATAACGAACACGGGGTTGAACGCTTAGTTGGACGAACTTCGAGTAAGCGACGGGCGTGAGAGAGTTGTCCGACGCATCCCGCGGCGGGTATCAACGCCGGTAGTACGGGACGTTTACCTGCACGGGGAGCCATGGCTGCGGGAGGTGCAGAACCGGCATTTGTCGAAGGCCGCCGGCGTGGGAGAGCGAGGACTCGGGGCTATCGGTGCACTCGGCGGGCATGGTGCAGGACCCGACGCGCGAAAGGACTGGACGTTTCGGCACGGACACCTCAGGACCCGGGGAATGCGTTGGCGTTGACAGCGCCGGCGGGGGAGCAGGCACTTCGGCCAGGGCCGTTTGGATTCCTAAAGTTTTCCCTGAACCAGCCGATAGATCCAGCGTGAAGGCAAATTGGAGGTCCCGACGATGGCTCTGAGAATTGACGATCAAAGTTTGGCGGCGGGGCTGGCGCAATCCCGGCAGTTGCAGCAATCGCTCGCGGTGAAGCGCTATGGGGAATTTGGCGCGTCAGTCCCTGGCGCGGCGACCGGGGACCGCGTCGACCTGTCTTCTCTGGCGGACCGGATCTCCGCCCATTTTGACATCGACGAGGCGGCGAGTGCCGCAAGAGTCGACCGGCTTTCGGCTCTGGTCAGATCGGGTGAATACAGCGTGGATTCCCTGGCGATCGCCAAGGGCCTGGTTGGGGAAACGCTGTTGGCCCAGTGAGCGCCGGCGAATGAGTGCGTTTGAAGAGATTCGCCTGAAGTTGGTGCGGGCGGCCGAGCTGGCGGTTGACCCCGGCAAGGGCGCGAAGGAATGCGGCTTCGTGCTGGAAGAGGCCGCTTTTCAGGCGGAAGCACTTAGGGCGGGGTCCTGGAATCGAGATGAACTCGGGGAAACTCTGAAACAGGCAAAGCGGACGCATGCCATCATCGAGCAGGCACTTGGCTTTTATCGCAATCGCGTGGGTCGGATTTACACGCGGGATGGGAATATGGAAATGATGCAGGCAGCGGTTTCGAGCGGCCGTCTGGCCGTGGAAGGATGACGAAATAACATGCCTGGCTTCACGGTGGCGATTCACGCGGCGGCCGAAGGGCTCCGGGTCTTTGAGCGTTCGCTCGCGACCATCCAGAACAATGTGATCAATTCGTCCACGCCGGGCTACGTGAGACAGCGGCAGGCCCTGGTCAGCGGAGCCTTCGAGCCCGAAAAGGGCCTGTATGGCGGAGTCTCGGCGGGGCCTCGTGAGACGTCTCGCGACGACTTCGCGGAGCGGGTCGTCCGGGACCGGACCTCCGCGTTCGGGTTTCACGATCAGCTAGCGGCGGGTCTCGCCCAGATCGAACCGGTCTTCGACGCTACGGGAGAGGGCGGCATCCCGGGGGCGCTCGACAAGCTGTTCCAAAGTTTCTCAGCCTTGACGGTAACTCCAAACGATCCGGTGGCCCGGAACGCCGTGATCGAAAGGGCCGACGGCGTCGCATCCGCCTTTCGCAGCACCACCTCCACCACCATCACCGCTCGGTCCGAAGCCACCAAGCAAGTGGCCACGGCGGCCAGCAACGTTAACCGCATTGCCGGACTCATAGCGGACTTCAACGCCCAATCGCTTAACAGCGGCGCGCCGGGCGCGAACCCGTCCCTTGAGGCGTCAATCTACAATGCAATTGAACAACTCTCGGAGCAACTGGACGTCCAGACCATCCGGCAGGGCGACGGGACGTTCACCGTGCTCACGGCCGGTGGGACCCCTCTCGCAATCGCGGACCAACAGACCGATCTCGTTGTCGATGCTTCGGGCGCAACGGTGCAGATTCTGGATCTCGCGGGCAACGACCTCACGAGCCAGTTGACTGGGGGCCGTCTCGGTGGCCTGCTGACCCTTACGAACACCGTGCTTCCCGGCCTGAAGTCCGACGTCGACCTGCTGGCGGAAACGCTCGCGGACCGCATCAACGGAGTCCTGGCGAACGGCGTGGACTCGAACGGACAGAGTGGAGCGCCCCTGTTTCAATACAACACGATCTCCGGCGCGGGCGCGTCTCTCGCGAGGGCGAGCATCACTGCGCCGCAAATCGCTGCCGCTGATCCGGCGTCCCCGGGCGGAAATGGAAACGCTCTGAATTTAGCAGGCTTGTCCAATTCGAATGAACTGGGCGGGCTCAGTTTCGCCGGCAGCTACGGAAGCATCGCGGCCGGCGTTGGGCGGCAGATCGCAGCGGCGAAGGAAAACCAGAACGTACAGACACAGTTGTTGACTCAGGCGAAGATTCTCCGTCAGGACAGATCGGGCGTGTCGCTTGACGAGGAAGCGTCGAAATTGCTCGAGTACCAGCGGGCTTACCAGGCCTCAGCCCGGATGATCGCGGTGCTGAACGATCTGACGCAGACGCTGATAGACACGCTAAGGTGAGGAACCGATGATTAGCCTGGACCCCTTGTCGGAACAGTTCCTGAACGGCATGGCCCGCCTGAACGTACGGCTCGACCGCGCGCAAAGACAACTTTCGTCGGGCCGGCGAATCTCCGTGGTATCGGACGAACCGGATCGGGTAGCCAGGCTTGTGGGGGCGAGAAACGATTTGGGCAGGATCGAGCAGATTCAGCGGAATCTCGGAATCGTAAAGGGCGACGTGGATACGGCCGAGGCCGCGCTTCAATCCGGCGTATCACTGCTTGAGCGGGCTCGGACTCTCGCCGTCCAGGGCGCTAACGGAACACAGACGGCGGCGACACGGCGCGCCATCGGCGCGGAAGTGGAGAATATTCTCGAAAACCTGGTTGGAATCGCGAACACCACCTTCCAGGGCCGCTACCTCTTTGGCGGCGACAGGGACACGGTGGCGCCGTACATCCTGGACCCCTCCCAAACCAACGGCGTGGGCGAATACGCGGGAACCGAAGCTACCCGGTCCATCGAACATCCCACCGGAATCCGCATCGTCATTTCCCATACGGCCAAAGAGATCTTTGAAGACCCCGCCGGCGAAAACGTTTTCGCGGCGGTGAACGAACTGCAAAGGGCGCTTGCGGCGAACGACGACGACGCAATCGAGGCTGCGATCGGTCTGGTCACAGCCGCGCACGGCCAGCTTGGCCAAGCCCTGGGAACGTTCGGGCTGCTCCAAAACCAGATCTCCGGGGCTACCGATTTCGCTGCGACACAGCGCACGCTTGACAAGATCGAACTGAGCAATCTGCAGGATGCAGACCTGGCGGCGGCGACGGTGGAGTTGAATCAGGCGCGATTCGAGCAACAATCGTCTTACGCCGCGCGGGCTCGTGCGCCAAGAACTTCACTTTTCGACTTCTTGGGGTAGGGAACGACCGGAACACACCCGGCCCGGGTTGCCCCGGACCGGGTACTCGAATTCAACTGCAAGCGCACCTGAAGTTAAGCGACGGGTTGAGCCCTTGACTGACTCATGATCGCTTCCATTTGATCCTTCAATCGGAGTTTCAACTTCTTCAGCCGCACCTCCTCCACGTGTTGCTGGTCTGAGAGGTGTGCCCTCGACATCAATTCCTCCAACTGGCGGGACAACTGCGAATGTTCGCCAGCCAATTGTCGAAACTCTTCGTTCGTCTGCATCAAATGCGCTTTGGTTTCTTCCTGCGCGATCCTATCCATACAGGCAAAGCCTCCTAGGAGTGAGGGTTGCCGCGCCGAGCCGGAAAACAAAAGAACTCGGTGGGTAATCTTCACTTCGTTCTCATAAAATGAAGTGGCCCGCATTCGGGTCTAATTGACATTACCATGAAGAAAACTTCATGACAATACCGTTTTCGGGAGGACACGAATAGTAATTCGTCCTAGTACCAACTTCTCGAAACCCGAGACGGTGGTAAAACGTTCTTGCGGAGAGGTTTGACTCCCGAACTTCCAGAAAGCAATCGCCCGGGTCCGGTAAGGCCTTCTGAATCAATCGTGTAGCCAGGCCTCGGCGGCGCGCGGCCGGGATGACGGCGAGGTTCAGGATTTCCCTTTCCCCGGGAGCAGTCTCGCGCCAGACGATAAAGCCCGCGATCCGGCCATCGAGCACGGCTACGTCGCAGGCGGAGCAGTCGTCACTCTGTGGGGTCCAGGCGGCGGCTTCGGGACAGCAGGCTTGAATTTCAGCAAGCGAGGCGGCGTCAGCACTGGTCGCGGGCCGGATCATGGCCGGGGTGTCACTTTCAGAATAAAGTGGCGCAGGTCCGTCAACATTATTTGTCGTACTCTTCAAGTATGGACCAACTGGACTCAATGTCATCGAAGAGGCCCGCAACACAATGGGATTAGAAAGACTGGTCCCAGATCCGACCGCGCTGTTGGTCATCGACGAATCCGAACGGCTCAAAATCGCCGGACTTGAGCAGTCACGCAGCATTTTTGATCGGGGCGGGATCGGAATGATTCCGATCGGCATGCCTGGCCCTGAAAAGCGCTTCGCGCGCTATCCGCGGTTCTACTTTCGCATCGGTTTCGTTCACGAGTTCCGGTCGCTGTCAGCGAGCGAGAGTCGTGAACTGCCGGATCATCATGGGACGCCACCCGGCGTTAAGCTTCCGGGCGACGCGATTGATTCAATCGCCGCCGCTTCGATCATCCGAATCACCGCGGCAGCTTCCGGCTGCTGAATCGCCTCCTGACGAAAGCCAAACGGGTTCTCGAAATCAACGCCTGCCGGCCATGACCGGCAGGGCGATGCGCTGAAACAGCGGGAAATCGACATGAACGTTCAGCGATTGCGCTTCGAAGCCGGCGAAGCGGTCCGTAACGGCGACGAGCGGCTGACGCAAACGCCCCGGATTCTCCAACCCCTTGTTGAGACCGAGGTCCTTCATCCGGTTGACACAGACCTCAACCCTCAGGAACGTGCTGAACCTGAAATCCGAAGTTTAACACTTAAACCCATTATTTTCAGCGGCTTGCAGGCTTGAAGGCCAACTTCGCCGAAGTTGGCTTTCCACAGCGTAAACCATTCACAATACGTCGGATAGTCTTTGAAATGATTGCAACTTCGGATTTCAGGCTGAACTTCTCGTACATGCGGCCCACCAGGTTCTTGCAGTAAATGCGCAGCACATGATGACCATGGTCGAGTTTGTCGAGCACGCTGTAGAGCTTTCCGCGCAGTCGTTTGGTGACGCGCACCCCGAAGATGTAGGCGACTCTATCGGCGGCCAGGCGGAAGAGTCCCATTTCGCAGGAGTGCTCAAAGACCTTGTGGATGGGGAAGTGCCGCTTGAAAATGAAGTTGCGGCAGTATTCGATCTGGTTGAGGGAATATTTGCGATTCAGGTTGACCGCTTTACGATCCTTGCCGGAGAACTTCGGTCCCAGCAGCCAACTCCAGTAGTTCAACTGTCTTTCGATGACGGCCGCACTGAGCTTGCCGGCGGTCGCCTGTAATGCCTTGGGGTCCGCAACCGACAGAAACGCGTTGTCGTCTTTGCGAAACGACACTCCCTGGCGGCGGAGTTCGATCTCGATGAAGTTGTGGCCATTCAGGTAATAGGTCGTCTGGAAGGGAAGGCAGGCGCCGACGCACATGGCCAGGGGCCCGATCACCGGATCGCGAATTTAGAAGTAGTCTCGACATTCTGCTTACTCTTCCGATTCGTAGTGGAAATGCTCCGCGAGCTTCACGCCATGATCCTTGCCCAGGCGTTCCGCGCGCTCACGCTCGAAGAGTTCCGACATCGTCAGGTAAAACCGGTCGCCTTCCTTTTCGAGTTGCGGCATGCGCAGGCCCGCGATGGCCAACTGGTCCCGAAGCTTGTTGACGGTCGACTGCATCATTGTCTTGTGCCCCTGAATCATCGCGAGCTTGCGTTCGAACTGCGCTGAAATATCGAAGAACCGGTTGATGTCGCTCGGCCCGCGCGGGAAGTAGTAACGCTCGCGGACCGTGTGCGGCTTCAGTCCGAGCGAGAAATGCTCGGGATTGAAGTGCTCGCTGCCCGCCGCCCACGCCGCTTCGGCCGCTACCCTCGCGGTTCGCGCGTGATCGGGATTCCGTTCGTAGAGCGACCAGGGATCGTAGGCGAATATCACGTCCGGCTTGAGCGTGCGAAGCGCCAGGATGATTCGTCCACGCATCTCGGTATGAGGGAACGATTCCATCTCGTCGTTCTTCAAGTTCAGGTTCAACACCTCCTTGATCCCCGCCTTGCGCGCGAGTTCGCGAAGCTCGGCCGCGTTGCGGTCGATGGTCTGGCCCGTCGTGAGGCCGAGGCCGTGATAGTCCTTTTCGTCGTTGCTGACGTTGATGATATATGCCGTGTATCCCGCTTCCATGAACTGGAGGATTGCGCCGCCCGCGAACCCGGAAAAATCGTCGGCGTGAGGCTGAATCACCGCCAGGATTTTCCCCTTCCCAGGGCCGGGCTTCGCGAGTTTCGGAGCGCCGAGGGGAGCAGCCCATGCCTTTCCGCTATCTCGCTGCTGCTTGTACCACTCGACGTAAGGCGACTGAAGACCGCTACCCGCCGTGCGGTGAAATTTTTCGACCGCGCGGTCCGCGCCCCGCAGCCGCCGGGGCCGGAAACCGGAGGCCGTGGCCAGCGCGGCTATCGCCTGCCTTTTCTTTTCGAGCGTCGCGGTAACGTCCATTGTGCTGTTCTCGTAACGCTGTCCCGCCGACCAATACCACCGGTCGGGGACTGCGAATGGCTGCAAACCGGCACGCTGAAGCTCCGGATGGAACTTGTCGTTTCCCGAGGTCCACGCGGCGTCTTCGACTGCATGGCCTACTTTTTCGTGGTCGAAATTGTCGTCGTACCGTGTCCAGGGGTCGCAGGTCATTAGCGCATCCGGCTTCAGAGTGCGGAACAGCACGCTTAGCCGCGCCCTCAACTCCGTCTCGGACGCCGCCTGCATTTCGCCATCCTTGTAATTGAGGTGGATGACCTCGCGGAAGCCGAGAATTTTTGCGGCCCTCTCCGTCTCCTGAACGGTTCGGACGCGAGTCTCTTCCGTCGAGATGCCGCGTGAATGCTTCTCGTCGTTCGTCACTCGTACCAGATACGCTTCGGTTCCCTCCCCAATCATCCGGGCGATTGTGCCGCCGGCGTAGATGGCGAAGTCGTCCCCGTGCGGAGTGATGACGATCAGGCGCCGCGCGTTCAGCAGCGCGGGAAGGGCCAATAGGAGGATGAGGCGTCTCATTTCTTCCTTCCTATGGGCACGACTTCAAGAGCTTTGTACTTATCGCCGCTGCCCGTCCCAATCGAATCCATGTGATGGAACAACTCGGCGTACTTCATGCCGTTCAATTCGCCGATTTGCCGGGACTTTTCCCGCAGTTCGTCGAGAATCTTCGGATCGCGGATCATCCCCCGGTGCGCGCGCACGGCCTCGATCTTCCGGTCGATGGTTGCGGTGACGTCCACGACCTTGTTCACCACGTGCGGCCCGCGCGCCCAAAGGTACAGCTCGTTCACATAGTGCGGCGTAAGGCCGGCGCGGAGTTGCTCGGGGTGGAAGCGGTCGATCTGCGCCATCCAGCAGGCATGCACCACGGCGCGGCCCGTCTTGATGTGGTCGGGGTTTTCTTCGTATGCCGCCCAGGGATCAAACGTCATAACGATATCGGGTTTCAAGCGCCTGATATGCAGCATGAGCCGCTCCATCAGTTCGGTTCCGGACATGGGGTCCATCTCGTCGTTCTTCACGCCGAGCGAGACGATGTCTTTGATTCCCAGGATGCGAGCCGCGTCGTGAAGCTCGCGGCCATTGCGGAGGCTGTTCTCGGGAGCGCCGGCGACGCCGTCTTTCTCGTCGTCCGTCACGCGGATGAGGTATCCCGTGTAGCCTTCATCGATGAGCTTGGCTACGGTGCCGCCGGCGAAGATGGAGAAGTCGTCGGCGTGCGCCGTGACAACGACCAGCGTGCGCGCGGAAAGGGAGGCTGCCAATGTGAGGATGATTGTGAGGGTGCGCATGTCTTGTTGCACTCAGGCGAAAGCTGTGGGGCGGTCCCCCGGGGTACGAGGCCGGCGCCCACGCCGGCCTGCTCTCGCGAGGAGCGGGTCCAGTGCGCCCGACCCGCGACTCCGGTGGAACAACCGAACCCGTAAATACTCAGGCAGTGGTCTCATAAACTCTCCGGCAGAAACGCATCGCGGATGAGACGCACGGAAGGCGGCTCCCCGAATACAACACTGATAATGTCGAAGCGCGCCTTCGACAGTTCCCGTCCGGTGCGCCGCGCATACTCGCGGGCCACGCGGACCAGGCGCGCTTGCTTCTCGCGGTCTACGGCTTGGTCCGGCGTTCCGAAGTCCCCGGTCGCGCGCGACTTCACTTCGATGAAAACGAGCGTATCCCCGTCCCATGCGATCAGATCGATCTCACCCGCTCCGGAACGTGGGCGATAGTTTCGCGCCGCAATCGTGAAGCCCTGCTTCCGCAGGTACCGGTGCGCCAGATCCTCGGCCTTTCGTCCGGAGGCCTGCTCTTCCGGCCAAGCCCGCCGCCTCGCGCGATCCCGCGCCGCATCGGCGAGCCGGTACAACCAGGAAGTCATGCTCCGGGCGATGCGTCAAACCCCTGACAGGCTTCCTCCACTGTCGGGAAGATGACTAGAAATGTGTCGACATGGGTGAAGTGGAGAAGCTTCTTCACGCGCTCGGTCGGGTTTGCAATTCGCAGCGCGCCGCCCGCTTCTTTCATGGACCCGAAGCAGAAAGTGAGTATGCCGATGCCGGCGCTGTCGATGTAATCGACGCCGCTCAGGTCAAACACCAGCTTCTTCTGATTCTTCGCGATCAGGTCGGTTACCAGGGTCTCGACACGCTGGCTCTCCCGGCCCAATGCAATGCGGCCTCTGAATTCCAGAAGGGTAATATCCGGCTCAACCTGCTTTTGGTTCACGTCCAGTATCATGGCGGCTCAGGCTCCCGTTCGAAGATGCTCAGCGCTTCGACATTTCATCATACAGCCCCGGAATACTCTTGACGAGAAGTCCGCTAAGCGACCAGCCGGTAAGGTCGTCCACCTTGAGCGAGCGCGCTACATCGTCCTTGCTCTTACCCTGCTGAACCATCTCCTTTACGCGGGAGCGGACAGTCTGATAATCGGCCTTCCACTTGACCAGATCCGCTCTCTTTGAGATCGCGCCGTGGCCCGGAATGACCGTATCGAAGTCGAGCGTAAGAATGCCATCGATCGTCTTCATCCAAGCCTCGGAACTGCCGCCGTTCCCGTAGTCGATAAATGGCGTGCCGCGCACGAACAGATCGCCCGTGTGCACGGTTTTGTGCGCGGGAAAGTAGATCACGGCATCGCCGTTGGTGTGGCCCGCGCCGAAATGCCTCGCCCGGACTTCCTTGCCGCCGAAGTTAACGGCGAACTCGTCGGCGAAGGAAAGCCGCGGCTGGCCGGGTTGGGAAGTCTTCACCATGTTGGCCCGCGCGTTCTTGTGCGCCACGATCTCCGCGTCCTTCATGAGAAGCTGATTTCCGCCGGAGTGATCGCCGTGGTGATGCGTGTTCAACACGTAGCGGATCGGCTTCGATGAGAGCGATTTCACTTTTTCGAGGATCGCCGGGACGTTGCGCTCAAACTTGTCGTCCACCAGGATCACGCCATCGTCCGTGGTGTACACAGCGACATTTCCGCCGCTGCCTACAATGACGTGCAGGTCGTCGGCGACCTTCTCCACGGTGAGGTCCTGCGCCGGCGGCTGTTGCGTCATGGCAACCCACAATCCACCGATTCCAAGTAGCGCGCCGCAAAGGCGCACTGCCGTTCTTTTGTTTTTCATCCTGCTATTCCGCCCGAGTAAAAGCTTACCACTCCGCGCGCAGCCCGGCGCGGAAGGAGCGCGATCCGGAAGGATCGAGACCGGAGACCCCGGCCACCCCGGAAATCATGCCCACCTCGTGGCGCTCATCTCTCAGCGGAGCCGCAATCGTTCGCCGAAATTGAAAGTCTTGGCGATGCCGAGATTGAAAATGGTCGAACCCGGCCCGATAATCACTCCCTTCGCGGAGCTGCCGTATGAGCCTGGAAGCGGCGAACAACGATTTTAGAGACAGCGCACTCTGCGAATCGCTGATGCGCGCGGTCTCGATCAACGTCGCGCCGGCCGTAACCTTCGACCGTGGTTTCGACCTGGCCGGGTTGCTTGAAGTGAGGCGCATAGACACCGGGCTTTCTGAACTACGAACTCACTGAACCCGGCGGCCTGGATTCGAAGCGAGTACGCGCCTTCCCGCAACGGCGGATCGTGTAATTGCCGGTTTCGATCGATCGCGCCGTGAAGCGGTAATTGCCGGCCCTGTGAACGGCGGCCACGGAGGCGCCTGAGACGAACCCGCCAGCGGGGCCGGACACCGAACCGGCGATTGCGGCAAACGTGGTCTGCCCGCAAAGCGAAGCAGCCGTAAGAAGAGCGGCAAGCGAAATTCGAAGCATGATCTAATCCGGAGAAGCGTTGAGGGAATAATACGCCCACCGCGGAGAGCGATCAAGCGTGGTATTCTGCGGGCCATGAAGCTCCTGGCCGCGGTTCTCTGTTTCATCGCTCTCTCCTGCGCCAAACGCGACTTACCCGCGCTTGAAAAACAGTTTTCGGATTCCATGTCCGGCGTGACCCTGGTGGGCCGGTTTTCCGGCCACGGAAAGGAGTTGAAGGAGGACAAGTACGAGATTGAAAGCGTTTCCAAAATTCAAGGAAATTTGTGGCTTTTCAAGGTGAGGATTGTCTACGAGAACCACGACGTAACGGTGCCGCTCCCCCTGGCCGTCGAATGGGCGGGAGACACGCCGGTGATAACCCTCACGGACGTAGCGGTCCCCGGGCTCGGCACATTCACTGCCCGGGTGCTTGTTTACAGGGGCGAGTACGCTGGAACCTGGAAAGGAAAGACTGCGGGCGGCCACATGTTTGGGCGTGTGGTGAGGACGTTGAAGTAATAGAGGGCGCCGCCCCGGCCCCGGGGCCCCGGGGGGTTTGACAGCCGCCGAATTCGCGGTATATTACAATTAAATCAGGATGAACACCGAGTTCACCACATCCGCTCCGCATCTTTTCATGCCGCATCCTCACTTGAGCGATGAGGTGAACCGGAGCATCATTCAGTCCGAGATCGAAGGCGGCGTCTACGTCCGCGATCTGGCGCCAGGCGCGGAACTCGAGGTCCAGACACAGAACCGTTCGTACAGGCTTGTGAATCAGGGAGACGGAAACGTTCTGATTTCCGGCCACCCCAGGTTTTGCCCGGAGCCGGTGCTTGTGCATATCGACGGTTCCAACTGGGGCGGATCCATGCTCAAGGTATCCTTCATCGGACGCGGCATGCACCTGGAGTTCAGGCATCCCGAGTACAGCACGGTCGTCACGTCCAGAATCGTGGAAATCCGTCCCGTCAACTGATAAAAAGGCGGAGATAACTCTG
>SYKU01000003.1 GCA_005808865.1 Acidobacteriota bacterium | reverse complement strand
ACGACCAGGTAGCGGGGACGCCATTACCGAAGATCTCCGGTGAGATCATAGAGCAAATCCTGCACCGCGACATACTTGCGGAGTTAGGTGTCACGACAGAGTAAACTCGCGTCTGATCTTTAACTGAGACATGGGCGAAGGAAGATCCTGCATCTCAACGTCACCCGTCACCCGACTGCGGACTGGGTCGTCCAGCAATTGCGCGAAGCGTTTCCCGAAGCCTCCCCATACCGATACTTGATCCTCGACCACGATTCGAAATTCGATGCGCAGCCGAGGCCCTCGCCGTGAGAGCCAGAGCCGGAGTCAACGGCGAATTTACCAGGCTGCAGTGTTCTCTCCGCGAGGCGACCCCGAGGTGACCTCAAGGACACGGTGGCCGAAACCAGTCCGAGTCGTCTGTGATGGTGTCAGCGGGATCTCGGCAAATGCGAATCCGCAGGGAAAATGCGGCCAGACGGCGGGTACGGATAGTTCAAGTTTAAGTAGCGTCGCTCCGCGCTGCCGATCCAATTCTGACTACACACAGGTGTGGAGGTCCGATGATGGCGACATCAAAGCAATACGTAATGATTGCTTTCCGATTGCAGAATGCTAGTTAATTTAATGTCGCGCGAACCCTTAGCCAACCAGCTCTTTGATCGGTTCGCCCGTGGCGTCTTTAATAGAGTTCGCGATCTTGATGGGACGGCCGACGGGAGTCATGTATTCCTTGTCCCATTGAATGCCCATTGCCTTGTAAACCGTGGCGAAGATGTCGCCGAGACTGACCTGCCGCTCGACACAATACGCACCGCGTTCGTCACTCTTGCCCACCACTGTGCCCGTCTTGATGCCACCTCCGCCCAGTGCGAGCGACCAGCAAATCGGCCAATGGTCGCGGCCCAGGTTGGGATTGACGTGCGGCGTGCGTCCGAACTCACCCATCACGACGACGATCGTGGAATCGTACAAACCCCTGTCCACTAGATCGTCAATCAGGGCCGACACGGAGCGGTCAAGCGGCGGGGTCAACCGGTCTCGATGACCCTTGTCGTTATCCGAGTGCGTGTCCCAGGAATTCCCATGGAACCCTGCTGCGGTCACAAACCGGCTACCGCCTTCGACAAGCCGGCGCGCCAACAGCAGGCTCTGGCCCACCGTATCTCGCCCGTAAGCGTCCTTGGTTTTGTCTGATTCCTTGGATAGATCGAACGCCGCGCGAACGGAGGGAGTGAGAATCATCTCCCAAGCCTTCTGACGGAAGGCGTCCATCTTCGCGTGCTCGACGTTCTTGACGGAATCGCGATAATAACCATCGATCACATCCAGAAACGCCCGGCGATTTTCGACAGCCGCTGGAGCCAGCGATTTCGGCAACGTTAGGTCGTCGACCTGGAAGTTCTTTCCCGCCGGATCGGGAATGGTCAATGGATCATAATCGGGTCCGAGAAATGCCGACTTGAAGTAGTCCTGATACTGGCGGTTGCGCTCCCAGCGCGGCACGATTACATAGGGAGGCATGCCCTTCTGCGGCCCGAGTTCCTTGGCCACGATCGCGCCGAAGCTGGGGAACTGCATCGCCGGGATGTGCAGATGCCCCGTGGCGGCGTAATGCATTGCCTGTGGGTGATCGTCGCCGAAGGAGCGAATGGAGCGGATCAGCGCCAGTTTGTCCATCCGCTTGGCCAGGCTGGGAAGGAGTTCCGAAATCTGAATGCCCGCGACATTGGTGGAGATGGGCCGGAAGGCGCTGTTCGCCTTTGGATCCCACGTGTCGATCTGGCTGGGGCCACCTTCGAGAAAGACCAGGATGCAGGACTTCGCCTTCCCCTCGGCCCTTGTCCCGGTGGCAGCTTCCAGTTGCAGCGCTTGTGACAAATGGATCCCAAGGAATCCCAATGACCCGACTTTGATGAAGTCGCGCCGGCCGAACTCTTGCCTGGTTCCTGATATACAACCGCGTCGGATCATAGCGTTCCTCTCTTCCGGTCCCTAGTGATTCTCCGCGAACTCGCGGGAACTGACTACTGCCCACATCAGGTCCCGTAACGCTTCCTTGCGTTCCGGATTTTTCTCGATCAATTTCACCAGAGCAGCACTCTCCTGCGGCTTCGGCGTCCGGGAGAAAGCGGCCAGATAAAGCTCTTCCACGACGTCGCTGTTGGATGTTCCCCGCTCGATCCAACCGTCGATGCGTCCGCCTTTGGCGAACAGCTTGTCGTTGTAGGTAGTGCCCGCCAGGATATGCAGAGCCTGGCTGAGATTCGGCTTCGCGTTCCGCTCGGGCACGGAGAAGCGATTCGACCGGCCGTAGATATCGAGGAACGGCGAGTGATAGATGTCGGTCTCCTTCAGTTGCAGGGCGCGGGTGCCGCGTGGCGCCTGTCCACCGCTGTCCGGCGCATCGGGCAGCTGCATGCTGAAAATTTCCGGTACGCCGGTGACGTCGGAGATCGCATCCAGCAGAATCTCTGCATCCAGGGCGCGCGGCAGCGCGTGCGAGTAGTTGACCACATCATCCTCATTGCTGGGTTTGGCGCGGCTGGACAACTGGTACGTCCGTGACTGCGCGATCACCCGCATGAGCTTCTTCAGATCGTAGCCGCTGTCGGCGAAGTTCTTGGCTAGCCGTGCTAACAGTTGCGGATGCGTAGGTGGATTCGTGCTGCGGTAGTCATCCACCGGCTCCACAATGCCGCGGCCGAAGAAGTAGCTCCAGATCCGGTTCACGGCGGCTTCGGCGAAGTAGGGATGCGACGTCATCCACTTGGCCAGTTCCATCCGTGGGAAGTTGTTTTCCGTGTAGGGAATCTTGCGGCCGTCAAGCAGCTCGGGCACCACTTCCTGCTTGGTGCGCGGGTGCAGCACTCGGTAGTCCTTGGCGCCCGCGATATCGGCCGCGATCTCTTTGCCGCCGGGATGATCGAAAACCACGCCCTGCGCGTTGCTGCCCAATTTGAACATCGAGCCGAAGAAGGCCGCCATGCCCCAGAACTGGTCCTGGCTCCACTGCTCGTAAGGATGGTCGTGGCATTGCGCGCAATCGAGACGGCGTCCCATGAAGACTCGCACCTGCTCGCCCATGCCGTCCTGCGGCGGCGGTATCACGAAGTAGGGAAGGTAGTGCCGCGATGGCGCGCTGTAGCCCTGCGCCGCGATTCGCTCGAGCGCGACCTGGTTGTAGGGCTTGTTCGCCGCGATGCTGTCGCGGATCCACTGATAGTACGACTGGGTCCACTTCGGATTGATGCCGACGGGAAACACCGCCACCCGGAAGAGATCGGCGAAGCGAAACGTCCAGTAGTCGATATACTCCGGCGACTCGAGCAGCGTTTCGATCAGCTTCTCGCGCTTGCGTGGATCCTTGCTCGCTACAAACTCGCGCACGCGCCCCGGCGGCGGCGCCATCCCCGCCAGGTCCAGGCAGATGCGCCGCACAAACTCGGCGTCCGTGGAAAGATCCGATGGAACGATGCTGAATAACTTCAGTTTGTCGAAGACCTCGTCGTCGATGAAGTTGTTGCGCGAGACCTGCGGATAGTTCGGCATCGGGTCTGCGAGCACGCCCACTCCGGCGCGGACCAGGTTGCCCACCGCCTTGACGAGAATGCCGGCCTCGCCCGGCTTCTTCGCTTCCACGATGCCGCCGGCTGAAACACTAACCACTCCTGACTGCGGTTCATACAACACTTGGTGCGTAAAATCCTCCGCGCGGCCGTCCTCATAGAAAGCGGTCACGAGCAGGCGCTGTTTTTCCCCGGCGCGCAGAAAGACATTGTTAGGAAAGACCTCGAGCCGCGCCACCTTCGGATTGCTAGCCTTGTCTTCGGCGCCATAGGGCGCTCCGTTACGCGCCCACGCCAGGATGGCGTCGTAATCTTCCGAGCCCTTCTGCAAACGCATGCCGCCACCGTGCGGAATGCCCATGGTCGCTTTCTGCAGAATCAGGCTCTGTTCGGGAGTCTTCGTGTCGACTCGCGGCTTCTTCTGTCCGCCCGCCTCTTCGGTGAGCACCTGGAACACGCCGCCTTCCACGATCCACTTGTAATCTTCTTTGGGATGGATGCCATGAGTGGACAGCTTGAACCCCGCCTGGCCCTTGATGCCGCCATGACAGCCCGAGGTGTTACAGCCGCGGCGGGTGATGATGCTGACGACGTCGCGAGGGAAGCTGAATGGCCGGTCGATCCCGGAGCCTTCCACTTTCAGCGAAGCGCGGGCCGAAAGGCCGCCCGCCGTGGCCACGAGTGCCGTCTCCCCATCGCCCACCGCAAACACGCGCCCCGCCTCATCGGCACGGGCCGAAGCGGGACTCGTAACCGTGAAGCGCGCCTGTCCCGTCAAATCCCGCTCGCTTTTATCGGAATACCGGCCGAGCACGAGAAACTGCTGCGAAGACTTCTTCCCGTGAAGCGTGCGCTGCTCGGGCAAAAGGCGTAGCGAAACCAGCTTCGGCGTATCCACCGTAGCCGCACCGAGGAACGGCGTAACCAACAGCAACCCAGCATAAATACGAATCATTGCGTAGCCTCTTGATTTCCGGCCTTTACTACCGTCACCAGAATCTTCTTCACCGTGAGCGGACCCCCTAATTTTCCTTTCACCACCGGCTGGGCAACGATGCGCGCCTCCACGGGCCGCGAGGTCGCGGGAGCCGTATCATCCGTCAGAAACAGGAATGTCGCCTTCTGGCTTTCCGGCCGAAAGCGCTCTACCTTGCCCTGATTGTACGGCGGTGGGACCTGGGGCTGCACGTCGGTTCCCATCATGGCGCGCACCCCCGCGGGGAGCCCCTCGACCGTCAGGGCAATCTGCCCGTCGAAGCCTTCTTCCTGATCGGTCTCGACGCCCATCTTGGCAACCTCACCCGCAACCAGATTGATCTGTTCCTCGGCGGCGTGGACCTCACCAACATGCGGAACCTGGCTCCGCAAGAACACCCGGTAGGCGAAGTCCAGACCAGCGTAGGTATGCGTGATGTCGCGAATCTCCAGAGTGAATTCGCCGGCACGCGGAAACGAATACGTCGTCTTCGGCTGGATCTGTTTGAGAATCGTGTCGCCGCAGGTGTTCACCGTTGAATGCACATTGGTGAATGCTTCATCGCCGCTGGCCGAGACAATCCGCAAATAGGGATTGAACTCCGGGATGCTCTGGCGCAAAGTTTCAACCTCTACGGCAATGCGATCATTCGCCTTCACCGCAAATTTCACTCGATGTATCTGAGCAGGCCGCTCGATGGTTCCTTCTAGCAGCGCAGGAAGGGAGACCTGGACTGGCTGCGGCCCGGTCAAACGCAGCGGAGCAATCTTCTGCGGGGCCTTGTCATCCGCTGCGCCGGCGGTTCGGGCCCGAAGAGCCGTCAAACGATCCGGCTTCAGTTCGCGCTTCCAGGTCCGCTCACGCCAGGAAAGATCCGAGGACGGTGACGGCAGATGCGCCGGACGCATGGCATCCACTTCCAAGGGGCCATCGGTTTCGCGCCGAATGGCCAGTTGATACAGATTGTCCGGCCGGCCCTCGCCGAGAAAGCCGCTCACGCGGATCAGATAGCGCCCCGTCTTCGCAAACTTATACGTGATCCTGGCGTGCGCCGACAGACCGGGATACCAAACCTCATCGTCATTGAACGCCAATTCGGTCAGGCGGTCCTGGCGGAACCAACTGCCGCCCGGCTCAAACAGCCTCAGGCTGGGGTCTAAACCCGTGCCCGACGAGAGGCCGTCGAAGCGGAACGTCTCCCCTTGTCTGGCTTCAAAAGCGTAGTAATCAAGCTCTCCGCCGCCGGTAAGTTTTCCGCTGATCGCCACGGGGAAGGCTGTAATGGTTTGAGCCGCGGACGGCTCGCTGTGACTGGTGGCCGATTCCAGGAGGGCAGGCTCGGCGTGCACGCGAACCGAAATGGCGTTGGAGATCCCACCCGGCGTGAGAATGCGCATGGAATGCATACCCACACCCGCGTCCGGGGCAACCTTCAGGTTCATCGATAGCAGTTGAGTCGGCGCCGACGAGCCTTTCTTCTTTTTCGACCCGGCACTGGAACCTGCCGATGCAGCCGGGTCAGGCTGAACGCCCGTAGTCGTGGCCGAGAGGTGCTCGCAATCGAACCAAACGGCGGTAACGTTGTCCAACACTTTGCCGCGGACCGTCGCCCTGAAGCTTGTCCCTTGCTGTCCCCCGAAAGGGAACATCGAGATCAAATCGGGTTGGGCCGGAGGAGCCGCGCTCAACTCCAGCGACAAAGGAGCCGCGAGCAACGCCATCCTTACTATCAGCCGCATCGGCATGCCCCCAATTTTGTCACAGCCTAGCGGTAGTTCACAAGTTATGCGCACTCGACCCTCGACTTGCGGACCTGAACCGCTATCCCTGAATCTCTTGTCCGTTATCTTCCAGTCGTTCAATAACTTCGAGCGAAATCCACCCGGCGCGGCCGACGGTCGGACGTACGAACAATTGTATTACCTGAATTGTTGGCACCTGCCGCCGCTCCAGCCGATCCGATCCCCTGCTTTCGCATTGCCGAAGATAACCCCATTAAAGATTGGCTCATATTCGCAACACCACCCCATCTTCCCGTTCAACAAACAGTTCCATGTTGATCTGTTTAATTATATATGGTACGACGCTCTTCACTGGGGGAGCCGCCGGAAACGGCAAGCGCCAATGCTAAGAACCCGCCTATCTGGAAACACTTCATTTGGTCACAGTAGCATTTCAGATTTGCCCAAAGTGGGCCAGCCCCAACGGACGTGGCCGTCGCTTTGGTTACAGCCTGGGAACCGGTGGCTTCGACTGCACCCACGGAAACACGCCCCGGCGTTTCATGGGACGCCGGAAGACGCGGCCGCCCGCGGTGACGTACAAGGTGTCAAGTGAAGGGCCGGCGAACACCGCGTTTGACGGCGTCTGTTCGGATGGCTTTAGCGGCACCGCCGAAGTCCTGCCGGCCGGATCGGAGACCTGGATGCCCAGGCGCGTGCAGACGTAGAGGAACCCCTCGGTATCGACTGTGAATCCGTCGGCGCCCGAGCGCGTCTGTCCCGCTTCTACCTCATCCTCAATTTCGAGCCGGTGAAAGGCCAGTCCGTAGGCGAGCGACCCGTCAGGCTGGATCTGGAAGGACCAGACCCAGCGCGTGGCAGAATCGGCCACCAGAAGCAGCGAGTGATCGGGCGAGAACCGGACGCCATTCGGGAACGATAGCCCCTCGTGAACCACGCGCCTTGCGCCGCGCTGATCGATGAGCCAGATGCGGCGCCCTTGCGGCTCAGTAAAGTAGATATCGCCCTTCGCGCCGATCGCCAAATCGTTGCAGCCAGAGGCTTCGGGCGCGATGACGGACTCTTTCCCGCTCTTGTCGTACGCGGCGATCCGGCGGTGTCCGGGCTGGCAGACGTAGAGGCGGCCATCGGGCCCGAACATCAATCCGGTGGCGCCTCCCGTGTCCGCCTTGAAGAGGCTGACCTTGCCGGTCGTGTGATCCACCTTGTGGATGCGGTTGTTCGGAGCATCGGAAAAATAGACGTTGCCGTCCGGGTCCACCGCGGGGCCGTCGGTGGATTGGTGACCCTGGCTCACCGGCTCCCAAGGCAAGGAGGGATCGACGAAGCGGGCTGCGAAGGACTTCAGCGGTTTGGCAATCGGAGTGGTCCAATCCCGCCAGACCCAACGCAGTGCCTCGGGCAGGAGCGGTCCGCCGTGCTTCATATTGTGGCCCTCGGTGCCCACTACCAGTCTGGCGTCGTAGCCGCCCTGATCCAATGCGGCAATCATGTCCTGGTTGCTCTGTATGTTCACGTCGCCGGTTCCATCCTGCAAAAAGATCCGCAGCGGCTTGCCTTCGAACTTGCGTACTTGCGACGGCAGGATCAGGGCGCCACGCTGATGGGTGAATCCGGCAATGAAGCTGACCACGCGGCGAAAATAGTCGGGCCGCTCCCACGCCGTATTGACCGAGCAATTGCCGCCGGAGGAAGAGCCGGAGATAGCGCGCAAATTGGGATCGGAGGTCAGGTTGTATGACTTGCCCACTTCGGGCAGGACCTCTTCGATCAGGAAGCGGGCGTAGCGCCCGTTGACCGCGTCATATTCGTGGCTGCGGTGGTAGCGGGCCTGCTCGGATGGGTTGCGCGCAGGAAGCATGCCGGGGCTGATCAGGATCGCGATCGTAACCGGCATCTCACCCTTGTGGATGAGATTGTCGAACACCACCGGGACGCGCGAGTGTCCTGTCTCGTTGACGAAGCCCGCCCCGTCCTGGAAGATCATGACGGCAGCAGGTTTCGCCCGATCGTGTTGCGATGGAACGTAGACCCAATAGTCATGCGTGGTGCCAGGATAGACGGTGCTGCCGGTGAAAACGTGTTTCGAGACTTTGCCTTGCGGGACGTTCGGTTGGCGCGAAGAGTCTGGGCCGTAGGTATATTCTTCGGCTGGAAGCGACGGAGCAAGCGCAAGGGGAAGGAAAGCGCGGCGCAACATAGGATTTATGGTACCTGACTTATGCACACCCGTGACGTCTTGAGCGTGAGCCGGTGGGCGGTCGACAGTCTTGAGCGCGAATCGGCGCCACGCTACCCGGGCCATGCCGGCCTACCATTTCCTCCAAGTGCAGATCGTCCGGGTCAACATCCCGGGCCAGACGAGCGGCCAGCCGGTCGGCGGGATCGAGCGGCCACGCTTGGCCGGTATCGAGAACAACTCCAACGGCTCGACGGTGACAAGGCGGCCATCGTGTTCGGCGGCTCGGCGTTGGATGTATGTGATTCAAACCTCAATCTCAGGCTCATCTCGCATTGGAATCAAACTTCGATTTCAGGCTCACTTCCGATTGGAAAATTCTACTTTCATCATTTTTGATGGCCCGCAGGGCCATGGAGCACTCCCTTCCAGGCACCACCAATTCGAGCTCAATTTGCGAGGTGACTT
>SYKU01000146.1 GCA_005808865.1 Acidobacteriota bacterium | reverse complement strand
CATCTCGTCCAACTGGCGCGGCGAGCCGCTACGCGACTACGAGACAGTGGTACGGCTGATCGCCGGGACGACGACGGCCAAGGGCTTAACAGCGACCTGCCGCCTGGACCACCGCAAGTACCCCGTTGGGCGCAAGATCACTGATGACGAGTTTGCCCATGTCAATCTGAAGCCCGGCAAATTTCATGGCGAATGGAATTACACGATTCATCCAAACAACTAAACAGTTGTAAAGGTTATTGATTTACGGCGACTTACCCCCCGGCGCGGCCCGTCACCGAGGCGCGACGCTGAAGCAGGCTTTGGGTCTTCAGGACCTCCAACAGTAGAGAAGAGATCCGTGGGCACGAACTTCCGTCGAACCGAAGGGCGTCTTCAACAGAGCGGTTCGCTGCACCCGACACTGTCCGGCTACCCTGCGTGGAACGCGCTTCCGGTTCGTGACGGTCAACTTCAAGGAAGCCGGAGAATGAAGCATCCGCCAAGCGGGCGCGCCGTTGCCGCGCATAGTTGTTCCGGCCACTTTTCGCAGGCTTGATCGTTTCACCGATGCTCCCCGAATCGCTCGCGTCCGTGCGGCGAACGCTCTGCCCTTCCAAAGCTGGCGGCCCCGCATTGGTGTATATTGACTTGAGCCAGCCACGCCGCTGCAAGCGCCAAGTCCGCCGCGCAACTGAGGCTTTTCCACGGTGATCGTCCAACACCATGAAAACATCCGTCATTCGGCAGCGCGTGGCCGACTTCCTAAAACAGAACGCCCCCTTTGACACACTTCTGGAGCAGGACCTGCTCGATTTGGCCGGAAGTGGGAAGGTGAAGTTTCACGAATCTGACGAATACGTCTTTCGCCAGGGCGACGCCAATGGTCAGTTCGTCTGGGTGATTCAACAGGGCCGCGTGGAACTCGTCGAAGAGAGCGCCTCCGGCCAACGTTTGCGTGATGTCCTGGGTGAGGGTGACCTGCTTGGGCTGGACCGTTTCGTTGGGGACGGATCCTGTCTCTATTCCGCCCGTACCGCGAGCGACGTGATGCTCTATGGCGTCGCCGCCGCCGTGTTCGAATCCGCGGCGGAGCGATATCCCGCGGTCAGACGTTTCCTCTCCGCGCACGCCTCCGTTTCCGGCAACCTCGGTTTCAACCGGACTTCATGGCTGGAGGCGGAAGCGCCGCCCTTGGATTTCCTCCGCGCGCGCATGGTTTCGACTCGCGAAGCCCCTTGCTCATGTCCACCCGCGGTTTCCTCTCCGCTCAGCACTCGCGCCGCGGTACGGGCCATGCTTCAATCGCGCTCGGAACACCTCGCGATCTCGAGCGGCGGCGGCCCGGTCGAAGCCATCCTCACTTCATCGGATCTCGCCTTGTTCTGCGGCCACGACCCCGCGCGCCTGATCGGCGCGATTCGGCGGGCTGCCTCGGCCGCGGAGATCGCGCCGCTGCTGCGCCTGGCAGCCGGGCTCGCGCGGAGCGGACTGGCTCAGCCGCGGGATATTGACGACTGCTGCCTGATCGGCGCCGAGGCGGTTGTGGCACTGGCCGAGGCATGCATCCGTCTGGCGGATGGCACGGTCCGGGCCGCCGGAGTCGGGGCGGCGCGGGCTCCTTACTGTTGGGTGATGTCCGGCGGCTCGGCTCGCGGGGATCTGCTGGGACCGGAGTTCCCTACGATCGCCGCGGTTTGGGACGATAGCGACGGGGCCTTCGCGGCCGAAGACAGCGTCTATTTCGCGGCGCTCGCCGGAGAGACGGAGACATGGTTCCACGCTCTCGGTCTTTCCGGAGCCGGGCTAGATTGGCCCGAGGGAGCCCGGCCAAGCATGCCCCTCTCGGAATGGAAGCGGCTTTTCAGTGAAACCGTCCGCAATCCGATCGGCCACGACTTGTACGCCAGGCGCTCCTTCTTCGACTTCCGGCTTGTACTGGGCGACGCGTCTGTTCTCCAGGCGTTGCAGGTCCACCTTCTGCACGAATTGAGCTGCCACGAAACGGCGATTCCGTTGCTCGCCAACGATACGCTTGAACACGTACCGCCGCTCGCGTTCTTCCGCGATCTGGTGCTCGACATGGACGGGGCGCAACGCGACAGCTTCGACATCGCTGAAGCCGTGATAGCTCCCGTCGCCAATGCCGCGCGGGTCTTTGCGATCGCAAAACGCCGCCTGACGCTGGCCGGCACGCTGGCGCGCCTCGAAACCGCCATGCTCGATTTCCCCCAGGGCGCGGCGATACTCCAGTAGGGCGCGGACGCCTTTCGCATCGGAATGTACTATCGAGCGTTGGCGGGGACCGGGGGAGGCTCTCGAATCGATCCCGGCAAACTGGGAAAATTCGACAAAGTGCTGCTCAAGACGGCGTTTTCCTCCGTTCAGCGATTCCTCGAATTCACCCTGTCCACTTTTGTTCCAACTGCATGACGAGCGAACGATATCTTTCCGCATTCGAGAACACCTTCGCCGATTCGACGCCTGCCGCGCGGGTCCGGTTCGTGGTGCTCGACACCGAGACCACCGGACTCGATCCCCGCCGGGATAAGATCATTACGATCGGGGCACTCGTTGTTTGCGGCGGCGAGATCCTGCTCGACGATGCGTTTGAAGCGCTTCTCAAGATCGCCTACAACAACGCTTCGGTAACGGTGCATGGAATCACGCGCGACGAGGCCGCCGAAGGGATGGAAGAGGCTGAGGCTCTCGCGTTATTCCTCGATTACCTGCGTGACGGCGTTATCGTAGGCCACCACATCGGCCATGACATACAGGCGCTCAACTGTGCCTGTGAGCGGCACTTCAATCTGACGCTGCGAAACCGGTCGCTCGACACGATGGATCTGGCGCTGCGCTTGAACGATAGCGGCGCATTTTCGAACCGGAGCATGGCCGAAGGCTTTTCGCTCGATGGGCTTTGCGAGATGTTCGGCGTGGCCGCCCACGATCGCCACACCGCGGGTGGCGACGCCTTCCTGACCGCGCAGATCTTCCTTCGGCTCCTTCGAGCGGGAAGAGGGGTTGGCTTCGATACTCTCGCTACCCTGTGTCAGCCATACGAGCCGCGCGGGCAGTAGCTCGGGTTTCGATTCCTGCCGCGGATGTCGGGCGGGCCATCGTCGTTTGTGGCCGGCCCCACGCTGCGCTGGAAGCTACAACCGCTTGAGCAACTCTTTGGCTTCCTTGTATTGGGGGAACGCCTTTTCCGCATCCCGGAACTCCCGTGTATGGACGCGGCGGCGAGCCCCCGCGTGATCCACGGGGTAGCGGAGATGCAGCATCTCATGGAACATCACGTATTCAAGCGCGAGCGGCGGAGCGGCTGCCGTGTCGAAAATCCGGCTCATGATGATCGCGTTATGGGAGGGATCGAAGTGCCCCAGCATCTGGCGCGACGCGCCGCGGCTCCAGCCAAGCGCCGGGCGGCCCAGGAGTCCGTCGAAATACGTGGCATTCAGGCGGTCGAAGATCTCCTCAAGGTTGTAACGCTCCCCTTGCGGACCGGAAAGGAACTTGCGGCCGCGGATCTGCCGCACCAGGTGCGCCTGCCGCCTTACTTCTTTCCGGTTCAGGTACAACCTATACCGCCGGGTGAAAGTCTTGGGCACTTCGCGCCGGAACAGCTTACACAGCAGTATGTACGCCAGCGCTTCCACCACGGGAGCCGGCGCGCCCTGAAAAAGGTCCGATACCCGCAGGTGCAGTCCGCCATCCTCAAGCCTGACAAAGCAATCGGCATTCGCGAACGGGCAGTACTCGATCCGCACGCTGGGCGCTTGCGTACGGGGTCTCATCTCACGGAAAACGCGAGCATAGGTCTCTTCGGGCCGCTCAAAAAGTAAAGCGCTTTCGAGACCAACCAGGGCGAAGCCCTTCTCGCGTTCTTGCATTTCTCTCGAATTTAACATATCAAGGAGAATTGTGGTCTTAGGAGGCTCTTGCAAAATTCTGGAGTTCGGACATCCATTCTGACAGCAGAGGGGCGTCGTTTGGCTGCTGAGCGTACTTTGTCGCGAATGCCGAGCTGTTGAATCAACATTTTGTCGCTCGAACCCGAACGTTCCCGGATTT
>SYKU01000145.1 GCA_005808865.1 Acidobacteriota bacterium | reverse complement strand
CCGGGGGATCTCTCGCGGCTGAGAACGGCGAAGGTGGACCGAGGAGGGCAGCGGGAGGATGCCGCAAATGAGCGGGAAGTGGACGAATCGAGAGAATTCCCTTGCAAGTGGTGTGGTGTCAATATCTTGAAGGAGGGTGACGCAGAGAGTAAACTTTTTGTTTTTGTGCTCCGGCCGGAGAAGGAAGCGGCTGAAGCGGGGCGAGTTTCGGCGGGGTGGCTGGCAACGTATGAAAGACCGACGGCTTTCGGGGTCCGGTCTGGAAATGGCGTTCAAGTGGCTTCCTCAGCGTCATGATAGCCGCGGTAGGGGTGAGATTTAGGCGTTGGTTTCGTAAAGGGTCTGGATTCAGCGGAAAACAAAGTCGAAAATTTGTGATCGTGCCGGAGTTGCGCATTGGGACTGGGGAAGCGGCGTCCAATTGAAGTCGTGTTATCATTCTTCCCATAGGTGATAACATGATCCGGACTCAGATTAGCCTGGATGAGCGGGAGTACGCTGCCGCGAAAGCGGAGGCGAAAGCGTTGGGCGTTCCGGTCGCCGAGTTCGTCCGTCGCGCCATTCGAGAGGCCCTTCCTTCGGACGATCAGGGCCGGTGGATGAAGTTCGCCGGATTGGTGGAGACCGGCAATCCGCGTTCCAGCCAGTCTATCGACGAAATCGTTTATGGTCAAAAAGACTGAGTGCTACGTCGACACCTCCGCCTTCATCGCGTTCCTGGATCGTTCCGACAGTTTCCACGCATTGTTTCGCAGGCTGTTTTCCGCGCCGTCGGCGTTGATTACCTCCGCCTTGGTAATTGCGGAGGGCCACGGATGGTTTCTTCGCCAGTACGATCAGCGGAGAGCGCTGCAATTCCTCGCGTTTATCGATGCATTGCCAAGCCTCACTGTGCGGAGCTTCGGCGCTTTCGATCTCATCGGAACGGGGGGACATCGTGAGGAAATTTTCGGATCAGGGTCTTACTCTGGCCGACGTTCATGGGCTGGCTATCATGCGCGAGCGGAGGATCGGCTGCTGCTGGTCGACAGACCGGCATCTCTGTTTGGGTGGAGTTCCGCTGGTGATCTGAAGATCAGTTTTGTACGAACGTCATCCGCTGGCGTTCTGGCCGCCATCCGTTGGCCCGTGAGTTCGACGCACGCCCGCGTTCTCAGATGGAGTACATGAAGGGCAACGGAGCGCCACCAGATGGGATCGGTCCAGCAGTGTGTAATATTCAACAATCGGTGCAAGTACACGACCGGGGGGTCGCGCGCGGACGGGGGCGTCCGCCCCACTCTGCCCAATGGGAGTTTTCTGGTTCAAATGGGTCGCGGCCCCGGCGCGTCAGGCGATTGTGTGGAGTTCCTATGGTTGTTTTGGCGTCGCGATTTGCTAGAATTTCTCAATAAGGAGTCTGTGAATGAGCATTTTTTCTTCCGTGGCCTCGTTCCAGGTCGCGGCGGCGCAGGACGCCGACGCGAAAGTCATCGAGAAAATTGAAAAGACCGGCGGCAGCGTCAGGCCGCTTGCGCAGAACGACGACAGGCGCGAGGTTGACTTTCACTTGCATGGAGCAGCGGTCACCGATGAGCACATCGCGCCCGCGTTCTCGCTGAAGCGCGTGGTGCATCTCAACCTGGGAGGAACATCGGTCTCCGACGCAGGTCTGGCGAACCTAAAGGCGCTTAGCGGCCTGACTCAACTCCATCTTGAAAACACAAAGATTTCGGACAAGGGTCTCGCGTACGTGAAGCCGCTGAAAAACCTCACATACCTGAACCTTTACAACACGGGCGTGACGGACTCGGGAATCGCGAACCTGACGGGTCTTGTCAATCTGAAGAACCTGTATATCTGGCAGACGAAGATCACGCCGGCGGGCGTGGAGACGCTCAAGAAGGCGCTGCCCACCTTGGACATCGTGACCGGTTGGGATTTGGACAAGAAGGCCCCGGCGGCGAAAGAACCCGAGAAGAAAGAACCGGAGAAGAAGCCCTAGCGCGTTATGACCGCTGGAAACTCCGTGCCCATGATTGAGGCCATTGGCCTCAGCAAATACTACGGGACCTTCGCCGCGATCCGCTCCGTCACTTTCTCAGTGCCGCAAGGACAGGTGGCGGCCTTCCTGGGCCCCAACGGCGCAGGCAAGTCCACGACCATGAAAATCCTCACGGGCTTTCTCGCACCGAGCGAAGGTACGGCTCGCGTGGCTGGTCTTGATATCGGCCGCGACCGCCGGCCCGCGCTCGAGCAACTCGGGTACCTGCCGGAAAACGGCCCTCTTTATCCCGAGATGACGCCCCTCAGCCTGCTGCGATTCTTCGGAACGGCGCGCGGATTGAGCGGCGCGACTCTCCGTGAACGCATCGCCGGCGTGGTAGACCGCTTTGCTCTTGCACCCGTGATCGAAAAGCCGATACACAAGCTCTCAAAGGGCTACCGGCAGAGGGTGGGTATGGCTCAGTGCCTGTTGCACGAACCCGCGGTGCTGATCATGGACGAGCCGACCGGCGGACTCGATCCGAACCAGATTCGCGAAGTCCGGCGTACGATCCGCGAGTTAGGCGAGAGCAAGACGATTCTCCTCTCGACGCACATTTTGCAGGAAGTGGAAGCGATGGCGGACCGCGTGATTCTGATCGATCGCGGGCGAATCGCGTTCGATGGGACGCCGCGCGAAATGCAGGGAGACCGTGCCTCGCTTGAAGAGGCGTTTCATGTGCTCACCGAGGGAGGGCCATGCGCACCGGCCGCCGCGTGATTCGCGCCGTGTTCGCGCGCGAGGTGGCCGGCTACTTCGGCACGCCCACAGGCTACGTGTTCATCACGCTCTTCGTGTTCCTCAGTGCGGTGGCGGCGTTTTGGCAGGAGGCGTTTTTCGCGACCAACCTCGCCAATCTCGATCAACTCAACCGCTTCTTTCCGTACTTGCTGGTCTTTCTGATTCCGGCGATCACCATGAGCCTTTGGGCGGAGGAAAGGAAACAGGGCACGGATGAACTGCTGCTCACGCTTCCGGCAAGCGACTTCGAAATCGTGCTCGGCAAGTACCTGGCGGCGGTAGCGATCTACACCGCGGCCCTTGCGTTCTCGCTCAGCCACATTGTGGTGTTGAGCTGGCTGGGCAATCCCGATCCGGGCTTGATGCTTTCGACGTACCTCGGTTACTGGCTCACGGGCGCGGCGCTGCTGGCTCTTTCGATGCTCGCGTCCATGCTCACCGGGAATCTGACGGTGGCGTTTATCCTCGGCGCGGTGTTTTGCGCGGTCCCGGTATTTCTCGACCGCGCGGGCGTCATCCTTCAAGGGAAGGCGCAGCAACTAGCCGAAAGGCTTTCGACCGTCGAGCAGTTGCGCGACCTGTCGGACGGCGTGGTTACCCTCAGTTCGCTTGTGTATTTCGGCACGTTCGCCGCCTCCATGTTGTACCTGAACGTGCTGGCGGCGGGACGGATGCGATGGGCGACAGGTCCGATGGCTCCTCGAATGCGCTCGCATGCATTGGCCCGCGCCCTGGCGCTGATCCTGATCGCCGGAAGCGCGACGGTGATTGCGTCGGCTCTTCGCTTTCGCGTGGACGTCACCGCGGAGAAAATCCACTCGCTCTCGCCCGAGACTCTGGCGCTGCTGCGCGGTCTGGACAGCCGGAAACCCGTGTTCATCCAGGCCTATTTCAGCCCGGAGGTTCCAAAAGCCTACGCGGATGCGCGAACGAACCTGGCCGCGTTGCTGCGGGAGTTCGACGTAGCGGGCGGGGAAAGCGTCCACACCAAGATTTTCGAAACGGTGAAGTACGGGCCGCAGGCGCGCGAAGCGCAGGAGCGCCATGGAATCCGTCCGTTCCGCGTGCCGGTTCAAGAGGAGAGCGCGCGGGCGATCAACGAGATTTTTCTCGGCCTCGTCTTCACCTGCGGCGCCGAAGAGTTTGTGATTCCGTTCTTCGACCGGGGTCTTCCAGTGGAGTACGAGCTGATGCGCTCCATTCGAGTGGTCTCGCGGGCGAAGCGCAAGAAACTCGGCTTCCTCGTGACGAAGGTCAAGGTGTTCGGCGATTTTGATTTCCAGAACCGGACGCAGACCAACGACTGGTCGATCGTGCCTGAGCTTCGCAAACAGTACGAAGTGGTTCAGGCGCCGCCCGATTCCGATTATCCGGAGGACCTGGACGTACTGATCGCGGCGCAGCCTTCAACGCTGACGCAGCCGCAAGCGGACCGTCTGGCTGCGTACGCGAAGCGCGGCAAGCCTATGCTGCTTCTCCTCGATCCCATGCCGGCCTTCGATCTGACGCTCGCACCGCTGGAGATCGCCCAGGCGGGACAGTTCATGCCGCAGGCCCCGGCACCCGCCGCGCGCGCGAACCTCCAGGCGCTCCTTGAGGCGCTGGGAGTTTCCTGGCAGCAGAATCGCGTGGCTTGGGATAACTACAATCCGCATCCGCAACTGAAGAGCCTGCCAAAGGAATTCGTGTTCGCGGCAAAGGGTTTCAATCCAAAGGAGCAGGTTACGGCGGGCCTTCAGGAAATGGTGCTGCTCTATCCCGGATCGCTGAAAAGCCGCTCGGGCGCGCCGTTTACGCCGCTCATTCAGACCGGGACGGAATCGGGGGCGGTCCGTTTTGAAGATCTGGTGCAACGCCAACTTTTCTCGATCGTGGTGAATCAGAATGCGCCGCACAAGCCCGACAAGGAACCGCATGTGCTGGCCGCGAAATTGAAGAGCGCCATCGTTGTGGCCGACGTCGACCTGATGGGCGAGCAGTTCTTCGAATTGCGCCGCCGCGGCATAGAGAATCTGAATTTCGACAATGTGACGTTCCTGCTCAACGCCGTGGATGAACTGGCGGGCGACGGCTCATTCATCGCGTTGCGGAAACGCAGGCCGCGGCACCGGACGCTAGAGGCGGTTGAGGCTCGCACGCGCACGTATGAGGCGCAGCGCCTCAAGGATACACAACTGGCCGAAGCTGCCGCGGAGCAGCGCTTGAAGGAGGCCCAGGCGCGCTTGGACCGCGCCGTTCAGGATTTGCAGCGGCGCGCCGACCTCGACGACCAGACGCGGCAGATCATGATTTCGAACCTGCAACAGGCGGAGAACCGGAAGCTCACGGTGTCGCGCGCAAATATCGAGGATGAAAAACAGCGCCAGATTGAGACGAGCCGCTCGGAAATGGAAAACTCCATCCGCGGGATTCAGGGCACGATCAAGCTGCTGGCCGTGGCCCTGCCCCCGATTCCGGCTTTCGTGGTGTTTCTCCTGGTTTCGATTCGAAGGCTGCGCAGGGAGCGGATCGGCGTCCCCGCCGACCGGTTGCTGGAGACTGAGACATGACACGCGAAGCCTGGAAGACCGCCGCCTTCGGCGCCGTGGCGATGACGCTTGTCACAGTCGCGGCGGTGATCGAGCCCGAGAGCCGCACACCGGCCATACTGAGTGACCAGGGAGAGGCGTTCTATCCGGCTTTCACCGACGCGCAATCCCCGCGGGCGATCGAAGTGGTGGATTACGACGAAGCCACGGCGACGGCTCGTCCGTTCAAGGTGCTGTTCCAGAAGGGCCGCTGGATCATTGCCTCGAACTACAACTACCCTGTCGACATTGGAGACCGGCTTTCGAAAACGGCTGCCGCTCTCATGGACATGAAGAAGGATCTGGTGCGTTCGGACTCGACCCGGGACCACGCGCAATACGGCGTCATCGATCCGCTCGACCAGAAGGCCTCAAGTCTCGCGGGGCGGGGAAAACGCGTGACCTTGCGCGACGCGCGCGGCGCGGTACTGGCGGACTTCATCATGGGCAAGCCGGTCGAGGGGAAGCAGGGATTTCGTTTCGTGCGGCTGCCGGGCGAGAAGCGGACCTACGCGGTCAAGACGGAAGCCGAGCCTTCAGCCGAGTTCGCCGAATGGGTAAACGCAGGGCTGCTGCGCATCGCTCAGGCGTCAATTCGCAAGGTCACGGTCAACAGCTATTCGATTGACGAGCGGATGGGCCGCATAATGAACGCGGAAACGGCCGTGCTGACTCATGAGAAGGACACGTGGAAGCTAGCGGGCGCGGAGAAGTTCAACCAGGCTGCCGTGACTCAGATGTCCGCCGCGCTAGATCAATTGAAGATTGTGGATGTCCGTCCGAAGCCGCCCAGCCTGGCGCAGGATTTGAAAAGCGGGCAGATCCGGTTGTCTCTTGAGGCTCAGGTGTCGCTGCGGCAGAGAGGCTACTTCTTGACGCCGCAGGGAAGGCTGCTCGCGAACCAGGGTGAGATGACGGTCGAGACCACAAACGGAGTGGTGTACACGTTGCGCTTCGGCGAAATTGCGACGGCGGAAGGCACGGCCCCGGATGCGGCGGCGGCCGCGAAGCAGAAGGGCGAGGCGCGTCACCTGTTTGTCACGGTGGGGTTCGATCCGGTCCGCGCGGAGGCCTACAAAGGCGATGCGGAAGCGGGGAAGCGTGCGGCTCAGGATCTGACGAACCGGTTCGCGGATTGGTATTACGTGATCGGCGGGGCGGATTTCAGGAAGCTGTGTTTAACGCGCAAGGATCTGGTGCGCTGAGGGCAGGTGTTCGATCGCTTCCGCGGTCCGGCTGAACTGTCTAAAAAGCACGTTGCGTCATATCGATGGCCGCACCACGCGGGCTGATCCAATTGCACATATTGCTTTCGGATTCAATCCCGGCGTATCCCGGCGCGGCGGCGCATTCACGCGGCGGCCGCTATTGGTTTACGCAGCCTTCAGGCAGCTCCTCGACGCGAATGGGATTCACCAGTTCGATACCCTCCGGTCCTCGCGCCTCTCAGATGAGTCCCTGGCGGAGCGAGGGTATGTCCGGCACGTGATCTGGGGCGCGGATCGAAACTGTGCCGGGGAGTTGGCTACTGGCTTATAATTCAACCTTGGCCAAGACCCGCGGAACCCTCGAAAAAGCGCAGTCGCGCGTGCTCCTCCTCCTGCTCATTTCGGTTTGGATCAACTACGTCGATCGCGGCAACCTCTCCATCGCCGCACCCGCGCTCATGCCGGAACTGGGAATCGAGCCGGGCCGCATGGGCCTGCTCCTGGCGGGCTTCTTCATCACCTACTCGTCGTGCCAGGTGGCCGCCGGCTGGGTTGTGGACCGCTTCGACGTTTCGCGCGTCTACGCCTACGGATTCCTCCTGTGGTCGGCGGCAACGGTAGCCGCGGGGTTCGCAACAAGCTTCTGGGCGTTATTCGCACTGCGGCTCGTGCTTGGCGCGGGTCAATCCGTCGCTTACCCCGCGTACTCGAAGATCCTGACGGAGTACTTTCCCGCGCACCGGCGCGGTTTCCTCAACTCGCTCGTCGACGCGGGAACAAAGGCTGGCCCCGCCATCGGTACGCTGCTCGGCGGATTGATCATCGCCCGGTTCGGATGGCGCTCGTTTTTTATCTCTTTCGGTCTGGTCACCATGATCTGGCTTTGGCCCTGGCTTCAAGCGGCTCCGAAGCGTGGCGGCGGCTTCATGGGAGACACGCCGGCCGGGGGACCCACGATGCGCGACATTCTGCGGCGTCCCGAAGCCATTGCCACCTGTTTCGGACTGTTCTGTTTTAACTACGCTTACTATTTCCTGCTCACTTGGCTGCCCTCCTACCTTGTAAAAGAACGGCATTTTTCCATGGAGCGAATGTCAGTGATGGGGTCCATCCCGTTCTGGGGCATCGCCATCGTCTCCGTCTTTTTCGGCTGGTTGTCCGACCGGCTGATCATGAGCGGCGGCTCGCCCACCAGGGTTCGCAAGCGCATCGCCGTCATTGGTTTGCTCGGCGGAATGCTGCTTCTCCCGGCCGCGATCGCGCCTGATGCAAACGTCTCGATGGGCTTGCTGATCGCAGCCTGCCTTGCGTGCGGAATGTACACGTCAAACGCATGGGCCATCAGCCAGACCCTCGCCGGACCGGCGGCGGGCAAGTGGACGGGACTTCAGAACGGCTTCGGAAACCTTGGCGGAGTCGCCGCGCCCATCCTCACGGGCTGGATTGTGCAGAAGACCGGCTTCTTCTATCTTGCGTTTGTCGCCGCCACTGTCTGTCTTGCGATCGCCGCTTTCGTTTACGGTGTCGTGATCCGTAAGGTGGAACCAATCGAATGGCCTCAGCCTGGACTGCCGCAAGTCTGACGGACGGCGGTCAATACTCACACACCGCACTGTGCTCTACTTTGTAGGCTTTCACGTCGCGCTTCGGCCCCGCGGCATTGTGGCAATCGGCGCAAACAGGCGAAGTCAATACGAAGCGGTGCCGGTTCCCCGGGGGCGAATGCACTCGGTGGCAGGAGACACACGTTGTTTCAAGCCCTTCCCGCAACACGTCGCGAACGTTCCGGTACACGTGACGCTCACCCCCTGGTATCGCGGCGTCGTCCGCCTTCGCGAAGTTGAATTCGTAGTCCTTGAACAGGTCCTCACCCGCCGTGAAATTGTTCGCGTAAGGCAATCCCGTCGCTCGTGACTGACCTCCCCGCAGGTGGCACTGCGCGCAAATCGATGTCACGACTTTCGCATCGAGTGGGCGCTTCTTCGAAAGCAACATAGGCGACACGGCTTTCGTGTGGTCAAGCGATGCGTCGCCGTGGCATACATAGCAATCGAGGCCGAATGCGGAGAACGTCTTTGTCTGGGAATCGACGCCGGTCGAGTGGCATCCGGCGCAGCGTTCGCCGAACCTTAGCCTGTTCCATCCGCCCGGAGTGCGGATGGAAAAGTTTCCGTACCCGTCTTTCCTTAGGAAACGGACGTTTGCGCGGCTTCCGAGAAAATAGTCGACTTCTCCGCCGAACACACTGCCATCGAGCAAACGGGTCAACTCGGGAGCGTCTTCGCGCTGTCGAATGGTAAGCCCGTGGCGGTTCTTCCGCCACTGATTCCCGATGTCGCTTCGGTGGCAAAACAGGCACTCGTCGCCGTGGATGAATTCGGGTACCGGCTTTCCCGTCCGCGCCTGCGCCAGAACCAGGCGCGCGCACATAGCCGCGTACGCTAGAGCACGAATTCCCGGCGGCATCCGCGCAAATCCATTTCGTATTCGATCGTCACGATCGGAGGCCGCGCGAAATGCCAGATCGCGCCATGGAGCGACGCCGCTCCCATTCGCGTCAGCACCTCCTTCCGCAGGAAGGAGCACACGGAATGGACGCAGTAAATCTCGGCGACCGTAACGTCCGGCCAGCCCGCGCCCAGGTCGTGCAGGCGCCCCTCCATCAGGTCCATCACAAACCGCGCCTTCGCGGCGAGTCCTGCCGGCGATGTGTCCCCGCGCCGGACGACGTCCTTCGGATCGAGGGATCCTTCAGGCAATTCCCCCGCTCCGGCCACCACGAGCGTCGGCGGCGCTCCCTTCGACGGAACCGTATAGGAGAAACCGTAAAGGCTTGGCTCGGCCGGAGGTTCGAGCTCGGGCGCGACGTTAGTGCGCGCCACGGGATTCAACCCGTCAAGCAAGACGTCCCATTTCTTCAACACGTCCACGTAGCCGCCGTTGAAGTCGGCGAACCCCTGGAATGTGAAGGGCTTCGGCGAACGCAGTTCCATGCCGCAAAGCGCCTGCTTCGGCCGGCCAACCTCTCGCAGATGCCGCTCAACCGCGTCGAATCCGGCGCGGAGCGGAAGGGGCGAGCGAAACCGGGCATGCTCGATTTCGTGATCTGACGAAGCAACGGCGCCCGCGGAATAGGGCGCGATTCCCTTTAGGAAGGAGTAGTTTCCACGTTTGTTTTCGATGCGCATTAAACCACCATGATAGTCCACGAGTCCGGCGTCCCGCTCGCTCGAGAAATTCGCGCCGAGTCCAAAGTTAGCGAATCGCAGGCGTGGGGTTGGCACTCGCGCCTGCCGCATCGACACTCGTGTGGAGGCTTTCCGCGCCAGTAGACAAGGCTCGAGAAAGTCTCGACCCGGCACGCTAAAGCGTGCGCCACAAGTTGCCGGCGGCTCCGTCCTGACTCGGTTCGGGTCTCACTCGAAGAGTCAATAGCCGCCGCGACAACGGGTGTTTTGGGTTGGTGTGTCGCCAGCATCACATGCCCGGCAAGGGGAGCGAGGTAGTGACCAGTGGGATGGTCTCGGTTACGATCACGGTTTCGCTGACTGGACCGACGGTGAGCACGGGCGATAGATCGACGCTGCGTCCGGTTTCGAACGTGAGGTCCCATTCCCCGGTCTTCATGCCCTGGGCCTCGACACGGACCCTGCACGATCCGATCTTGATGGGCGGAGTGGCGAAGAAGCCCTCGGAATTCGATTCCGTCGTGTTGACCGCTCCGGTTGCGGCATGGGTGATCGCGATTCTTGCCCTGGGAATGGCCGCGCCGCCGGAATCCTTTACAATGCCATGAATCGTGCCGCGGCCGGTCACGGACTGGGCAGTGCACAAGGGCGTTTCGGCGGCCGCCAGGACGAAGACGGCAAGGACAGCAGGCGGGGTTGGAGGAGCGCGTTTGTTCATCCTCCACCGGAACGAAGGCATGCTTCTGGCAGTATACGCACCCGGACGCAGCAGAGGTGTAAGACTGGCGGGCGTTCTGACACTACACCCTTAAGAGTATTCACTTGACGATCATGCAATGCCGAACTGCTCCTGATGATGTTGTTGCGCGGATTGGCCGCCGCCATCAAGGGGCCTGGATGTCTCGCCAAGAGTCAGCTACGGTGACCGCAGTCGTGATATTACTCCTCTTCGCGGCGCCTGGGTTCTGCATCACTACGTATAACAATCCAAATGACTTCATTGTTTCCCCCGGCACGGTTTTCGACGGCGTTGCGAAGCTCTTTCTCACCATCGGGCCCCACTCTTTTAGCTGCACGGGAGCGCTGCTGGAAAACGGCATTGACGTCCTCACGGCCGCGCACTGCCTGACGGGCGCATGGGGCAGCGCCGTTGGTGCGGGTTCGATGCGAGTTCAGTTTGACTTGCCGAATAAGGTCATCGTCGAGATCGCGGGCACGAGCTATTTCGTCAGCCCGGCATGGGATGGCAATGTGCTTCGCGGGGGAGATATCGGTATTATCCGGCTGGAGTCTGAGGCCCCTAAGTCTATTCCGCGCTACGAAATCCATCGCACGGCCGACGAAGTCCGCAGGGTTGGAACGATGCTCGGTTACGGGATTTCCGGCACGGGAAGCGCCGGATATGACGAGGTGCAATATCCTTACGGGACGAAACGCGCCGCGACTAACCGGTACGACGGCGCGGGGAGCGACATCTTTTCCAACGTGAGCGATAGCGTCCTGCTCTTCGACTTCGATAACTACACCGCGAATCAGGCCCCACAAAACGATTTTCTGGGTTCGTGCGGCTCGCCGTGCGACGCCTATCCGGAGATTCCCTGGCGTGAAGGCTTCACCTCCAAGGGGGACGACGGCGGACCTACGTTCATTGACGGCAAGATCACGGGCGTGCACTCCTTTGTCTATACGGCCGGCTGTCCACTGGCGGCGGTGTGCTCCGCAACTGGTGCTCCGGTTTCGAGTTTCGGTGAGTTGGGCGGCGATACCCGTGTGTCCGCGCACGCGGCATGGATAGACGGTATCGCGGTAAATCTCGCCGCCGCTCCGTCGCAAGTGCCAGAGCCGGGGACGGCGCTCCTTGTCGTGTTCGCTGCCTTTGGTTTTGCCGTCGCACAAAGAAGATTGGGCGTCCGTCGCCACTGTGACCGTTCGGATAGCGCCAGTGCTGTTCGGATAGCTTCCTGCCGGCGCTAAGCATTTCCTCTGGCGTCGTAAGTCTATATTAACCAATGTATTAAGTGGTATCCCCGACCTCCCTCGTCGTGGCCCTGCACGTGCGATCAAGAGGTACAGCACAAGGAGATACCAGAAATGCAGACGATTCATAGAACCTCAATCGCGACTGTGGTTGGGCTATTTCTTGGCCTCGCACCCCAGGTTG
>SYKU01000144.1 GCA_005808865.1 Acidobacteriota bacterium | reverse complement strand
TTTGGAACGTCCACACTTTGCGGGTTTCAGTAATGTCGCCCCGGCCTCCGCCCCGGAACGCCACGAAGGGACGAATTCGCGTCGGGACGAATACGACGTCGCCGTCCACGACGGGAGAGGCGATCACGCGAAAGTTGGGGTCGTTGGTCGGATTAAGCCCGTTGCCGCGCCACAGTTCCTTTCCGGTAGCGGGATCGTGCGCGGTGACGCAGTCGCCGCCGTTCACGACGATCTCGATTTTGCCGCCAGTCCTGAGAACCTGGGGAGTCGAGTAAGAATCCGGTGATTCACTGATCGCGTCGGTAGGGCGTTCGACGCGCCACACGGTCTTGCCGGTTTCTCTGTTGATGCGGAGCAGGTACGACGGGTCGTCCGTCTTCATTCCATGGAGCACCGGGACGTAGAGCGAGTCGTCAAGCAGCAGTGGGGAGGAGGCGTAGCCGTGGTTGTGGCCGAAGCGGCCATAGTCTTTTTGGATATCGCGCACCCATAGTTCACGTCCCTCGAAATCGAAGGCTTTCAGCATCCCGGTACCCGT
This sequence comes from Acidobacteriota bacterium, assembly GCA_005808865.1. Lineage (GTDB taxonomy): Bacteria > Acidobacteriota > Terriglobia > Bryobacterales > Bryobacteraceae > SYKU01. Next base: position 4,198 of record SYKU01000144.1, on the reverse strand, counting down.
CAACACCCAGACGTTTTTCCCGTCCGTCACGGGCGATGGGGAGGAGCTGTTGCCCTTCCGATATTTCGTGTTGCCGGCCCCGATGGGCCGCTTCCACAGAACAGATCCGTCTCCGCGGTTGACGCACCACAGTTCGAGTCTGTCTCCGTCCGCGATATTGAGGAAAATACGCTCGCCCCAAATAATCGGAGTAGCGCCGCTCACACTGGGCACGGCGAGCTTCCAGGCAATGTTCTCCGTGAGACTCCAACGCAGCGGGAGGTTTTTTTCACCGCTGATTCCATTCAGCCTGGGACCGCGCCACTGGGGCCAATTCTCGGCCTGACACGCGAGCGAACAAACGAAGATGAATGCAAATCGATTAAGCAAATTCGAACTCCTTCGCCGTATTGTATCAGTGTCACGCGGTAAGCGCGGCGTTGAGATCCGCCGAAAAGGCGCGCAGCTTCTCAACCTGCTCCGCAGAGGCGAGTTGTTCATAGCCGCGGCCCACAAAGTAGGGCATCCCCGCCCGCCAGACAAGCACCGCCATGCCTCTTCCAGTGAGAAAGCCCGCGCCGCCGACCGCGCCAAAGCCCGTTTCCGTGCGCTCCACGAGCGCGATGAAACCGCCGCGTTCGAAGACGTAATGAGAGGTGATCTCCGTGGCCGGCAGCAGTTGAATGGCGGCGGCCGCGAGCCGCTCGAGTTTGCCCTGCACGGCTACATCTTGTAGCGGCCGAGATCCTCGTCGTTGAGCCCTTCGAGCCAGCGGCGGAGTTCGTCGTTGTTTACCTTGTCGGAGAACGACCCGACGACTTTTGAAGACTTCAAGACCGAGTCCTCCACGAAAATGGGGCAATCGAGGCGGAGGGCCAGGGCAAGCGCATCGCTCGGACGCGAATCCACGCTGATCATCTCGCCGTCGCGTTCAAGCCAGATCAGAGCGTAAAACGTGTCTTCCCTGAGCTCGGTGACCACCACTTTCTTGATTCCCGTGCCCAAGCCCATTAGAAGACTCTTGATCAGATCGTGCGTCATGGGACGCTGCGTCGGGACCTTTTCAATCTCCAGAGCAATGGCGTTTGCCTCATAGATTCCAACCCAGATTGGCAGAACGCTGTTACCGCTGACGTCCTTCAAGATCACGATCGGCAAGTTGGTGACCGGGTCCATCATCAAATGACGAATCTTCATCTCGACTTCCATACGGCGGCCTCCTTTTTCATTAGACCATGCTCCCGCACGGCCCTCATCAATTTAAGCTCTCGCCGACAAGCGAATTGGGACCCGCGCGCGTGATGCGGACCGGCAGGTAAGTGCCCGTGAGACCGCTCCCTTCGGGGCCGCAATGGGTGAAATTCAACGTTTTGTTGTCTGTTGTGCGGCCAATCCATTGGCCGAGCGCTTCGTTGCGTCCCTCGACGTGGACCTCGCGCACTTCCCCGATCGTGGCGGCGTTCCGGCGGATCTGAATGGCGCGCTGCCTCTCGAGAAGAATCATGATACGGCGCGTTTTTTCTTCTTCGGGAACTTGATCCGCCATTTCAAGCGCCGCCGTGTTCGGGCGCGGTGAGTATTTGAACGCGAAAAGCGAATCGTACTCCACTTCCTCGATAAGCGCGAGCGTCGCCTGGAAATCCTCTTCGGATTCCCCGGGAAATCCGACGATGATATCCGTCGTGATGGCGATGGGGCGGCTCGCGTTCTTCATCCATTCGATGCGCCGCATGTATTCACTTCGCGTGTAAAGACGTTGCATGGCGTTCAAGACCCGGTTCGAGCCTGACTGGACGGGAAGGTGCACGTGATTGGCGAGCACTGGGTTCGCGTCGATCGCATCGATGATTTCCTTGACGAAATCGCGCGGATGCGACGTCGTAAATCGAACGCGGCGGATACCGGCAATTTCGCCCACGCGGGCGAGGAGAGTCGCAAAGTCCCAGCCGGCAGGTGACGGGTCGTGGTAGCTGTTTACGTTCTGGCCGAGCAGCTGCACGTCGGTGCAGCCCGAGCCCGCGAGCCGCCGTGCCTCTTCCATCACGCTCGCACCGGTGCGGCTGCGCTCCGGCCCGCGCGTGAACGGAACCACGCAATATGCGCAGGACTTATCGCAGCCTTCGATGATCGTAATGTAGGCCCGGTGTGGATTGTCGCGCCGCGTGAACGGGGTGTCGAACGTCTCTTCTGTGTCCAGACTCAGCCCGGTGACGCGCCGGTTTCCGGCTTCAAGTTGCGCCAGCATTTCCGGCAGTTTGGTGTAACTAGCCGAACCGGCCACCAGACTGACGTGCGGCGCCCGGTCGAAAATCCGCTCGCCTTCCTGCTGCGCTACGCAGCCGATCACGCCAAAGACCTTGCCTTTCCCGGCGGCGCGCTTGAACTGTTGCAGACGGTTAAAGACCTTCTGCTCGGCCTTGTCGCGAATGCTGCACGTATTGTAAAGAACAAAATCCGCGGCTTCCGGCGTTTCCATCCGCGCATAGCCTCGCTCCAGAAGCGTCCCCACGACCTTTTCGGAATCGTGGGCGTTCATCTGACAGCCGAACGTCTCGATATAGAACGTCTTATTCGTCACATGACCCCGAAACGCTTGAAGGCTTCAACGGCCGGCATGCCTGCTCGAAAAGCATCGCGGACGGCGTTCTCGCTACGAACTTTTTCAAAGGCGCGGGCGAACGCTTCGGCGGAAAGACGTTCGGGAACGATCAAGACGCCGTCCCGGTCGCCGAATACGATATCGCCGGGCGCAACGGGAACGTCTCCGACCACCGTTGGAACTCCGTAGTCCGTTACTTTGCCGCGGAACCTTACATCGAGCGCGTACGATCCCCAGCAGAACGTCGGGAAGCCAAGTTCGAGAATCGCCGAAGAATCGCGGCAATGACCGTTCATCACCGCACCGGCCGCTCCGAGGTGTGCCGCGCGCGTGGATAGCAGCTCGCCCCAGAGAGCGTAGGGCGTCGCGCCGCCGTTCGTCAGGTACACATCGCCGGGCTGGAGCGAGTCCAGCGCTTCGAGCAGTTTGCCGAACGGGTCGCCTGACGTCGCACCTGAGTCCTGAACGATTACAGGGCAGGCACGTCCCACCACAACCATCTTTGGGTCGAGAGGCTGCACGCGTCCCGGAAGAAAATTGTTCAGCTGCCCCATTTCATCCAGGACATCGCCCACTACCGCCGTGTAAAGGCTCTGGCGGATGGCACCGAAAAACTCTGCGTCGTTTCCAAACGGCATGGCTGACCTGGACTCAACCGTGCCCCAAGAACATGACCCATCCGATACCGAATAGAGCGGCGATGAAACATCCAAAGCAGTATAGACCGTAGTGCAGGCGTTCCTTGTCCGTCTTTTTCGTCACGACACCGAGGACAATTGACGTGAACAGCGAGAACAGAAACGCGGCTTCAAAATGGCTGAGATTCATTTTTGGCATGTGAAGGTCCTAGCTCTTTTTCTTCGCAGCGATCTCGTAGGCGTCGACAATGGCAAGCAGATTCAGCAGGCCGGCCGTTACGAGAAATTTCGTTCCGTAATCGTGTACGTGACCGGCGACGTCGGGCTGAGAATAGCCAAGCCATGTCGCGAGCAGGTATAGCACGCCGGAGCAGAGGTTTCCGGCATAGCCGCCATAGTTTATCAGGATCGTAAGGAGGTCGCCTGACTGAGGCTGAAACATCGCGCCCCGCATCAGCAGTCCGAACAAGAACATCGATGCCACCGAAAAGAGCACCAGCGCGGCGCGGCCGGAGCGCTTCAGCAAGAAATGTCCACCGCCAGGGATGAACCAGCCAAGAGCAACCACCGGCGCCCAGACGCCAACGGGCGGCATGGGATCTTTCTTTTCTTTCTCGGCCATGATATCCAGTCTAACACTCTACCAGTCGTGATTCCCGCCGCGGCGAACGAACTCGCAGCCAGCTTCCTCCATCTTGCGGATCAGGTCTGTCCGCTTCAACTGACGGTCAGTTCAGCAACCCGGCGGATGCCAGGATCTCTCCGCTCGTCAGATCCCGCAGGTTCTCCGGGTTCCTCCAGAGATTCCCCTTGCGTCAGGTAGTCCCGGAATTCCTCAAAATGGGCTAGCGACGTGTCTTCGTCCTGCCGATGGACAGATCGAGCCGTGCTCATAGCCTCAGCGTGGCGTTGTTGGGGCGTAGGCCGTAAGGAATCACGTTGCGGGGGGAGGCCTTGAACCGTGGACCTTTGGGTTATGAGC
>SYKU01000143.1 GCA_005808865.1 Acidobacteriota bacterium | reverse complement strand
TTTACCGTCGAGGCGAAAGGATTCGCGGAGGAGGATGGCGGGCGGGGAGTTGCGGTTGGGGATGGTGGCGACGTACATGCTTACAACTATATCATACAAAGCAGAGTTTGTCAATATGACAGCAACTATTTACATGCCTACGCAATAGACCTGAAACGGGGATAACTTCATCAAAACAAGCCGTTTCAGGGTTTTAGTAGTGAGAACTTCGGTTTAGCCATTCGCCACGCGGTACGCGCCGCCAAGGCCGTCATCGGAAGGGACAGGCTGCGGGCTCGATCGAGGCGTTGCCTCAGACAGAGATCAAGAAGATGGCGGCGTCCCATGAGGGGCCAATCAGTAGACCACCGGAGTTGGCGACAACGAATGCAGCCAGGGATCCGGTCCTGCGGAAGGCGTGGTGGGCGCGCAGGGATTCGAACCCCGGACCCCCTCGGTGTAAACGAGGTGCTCTAACCAACTGAGCTACGCGCCCGTAAACTACTTCGTGTTGTGGCGGGCGTCTTCGAGAATGCGCTTCGCCCGCGCGGGGTTGTATACTCCGCACGAACAAAAACGCGCCATGTAGGTGGTGGCTTGCTCCGGCGTGCGGCGGCCCTCTTTCACCCAGTCGATCATCTTCTTCGCCATGCTGGTGCCGATCATGCCATGGCCGCACATTGTGGTCAGCATCAGGACCTGGGTGTTCGGAAGCTTCTCCGTCTTGCCCTGGAACCCGAGCGAATAACCGACGCTGTGGCGCGGGATTCCCGCCGCATGACAGCACTGTTCGGCGCCGTCGATCGACGTCGAGATATTGACGCAAAGTCCGAGGTCGGCCTTCTTCACCGTCTTCACGAAGTCTTCCGCCGACACGCGGCTGTCGAAAACCGCGGCCACCGTGGTTGGTGCGTCCACACCATCGATCACGGCACGGAAGTCCGGCGTCATGTCCCGGTTCCAGTGAGACGTGGGGTGCATATCGCGGCAAGGCCGCAGAGCGCCTCCGTGGATCGCGTCGCCTAAATTCACAGGCTTGAACGGCAAAGCCATTTCCAGAAACTGCTTCAGTTTCGGAACGCTGCCCTTGTCGTTTTTACCGCGGCTGGGGATCGCAAAAACTACGAAGTCGTCGTAAAAACTCGCGGAATTGCCGTAACGGTGAAGAGTGTTTGTCATCGAGTTTGTGATGGCGGCCTTACATGATAGCGCCGGCCATTTCCTCCTGCTTGGGCGATTCCGGCTGCGTAATTTTGCCGAGTCCGATATTGGTTTTCGCGCGCTCCAGGTTGTATCCGAGCCGTTCGAGAATCGGCGCCACAACGGTGTCTTCGCCCATGGAGTCGCATCGCACGCCAACGCCGAGGGCAATCACCGTATCCACCTGCGGTTCGACCTCGCGCACCAGGTTGATAATCTCCTCGGTGCGATCGACCGTGACTTTGATTTCGACGATTGCCGACATAATCTTCTCGTTAAGAATGTCTTCGCGAAGCGTGCCGGTGGGAACGTCGGACATCAACGATGTAATGGGGTTCTTCTTCTCGAAGCTGACCCCGGCCCTGGCGAGCGCCGACGTCATCTTCTGAATTTCGTAAAACCATACGCCGACGCCCGGCCTGCCGAATTCGATGGTGAAGCCGACTTCGCCTTCCTTAACCCGGCCGCTCACATCGTTTGTCTTGACCTCTTCGGTTCCGCGGCCCTGGACCCCGGTCGATTCGTGGGGGACGCGAGGGTCGGAAAAGGCGCGCCGCACGACGCGCGGCCAGACGAGTTCATCGGGCTCGAAGGCGGCCGTCGGGCAAACATCCGGTTCCGGGTCGAAACGCAGCCGCATCATCTGGAAGATTTTGCGCATGCCGCGGACGAGAGTCGGATTCAGATGCTCCTGGCTCATGCCGTGGAAGCACGTGAAGCATTCGACGCACTCATTGCGATCGATTGTGGCGCGCTTGATCACAGGATCGACGTAGATCGCTCCCATCGGGCAGACATAGGTGCAGTTGCCGCAAGCCACGCATTTGTTGGGATTAATGTTCATGATCCTATTCCCCGTCGAAAATCTTCTTTGTCGCGTCGATCCTCAGGAACAACGCCGCTGCCATCAGACTAAAGACACACGAGACGAAAAACGGCACGTTCCAGCCATTCCACGCCACCAGGTACGCCAACGCGGTGGAGGAAATCGCACCTCCTATGTTACCGCAGGTATTCATCACGGCGGAAACGGAACCGGCGTAATCGCCGCCGATGTCGAGGGGGATGGCCCACGAGACGCCAACCGTGATTTCGAGGCCAAAGAGCGCGAGGCAGGTGTACCAGACGCTCGCCAGCGGGTCGGCCGCCAGCGCGGCGGGAACGATGAAGATCGCCGCCATCAGAAATCCCAGGATGGCCACAGCGCGGCGGGCCATCTTGAGATTGCCCGTTCGTTTCGCCCAGAGGTCCGAAATCCAGCCGCCGGCCAGGTCGCCGAGCATGCCGGCAAACAGAGGCAGACTGGCATAGAGTCCCATGCGCTTGAGATCGAAACCTCGCGACTCCTTGAGATAAGTGGGAAGCCAGTCCAGATAAAGCGCCAGGCAGTAGGCGTAGCAGAAATACATCGCGCACAGCGTCCATAGGGTGGAACTGGAGAGGATCGCGCGCCAGGGTACGGACTTGCGTGTCCGCGTCCGCGCGTCGCCGAGTGCGGAGTGGATCAGGCTGAGTTCGCCCGCGTTGACGCCGCTGTGATCCGACGGGGCGTCCCGATAGTACCAATACCAGACGGCCGCCCAGACCAGACCCAGCGCTCCAAACGAAACAAAGGCCCAGCGCCATCCGAAGTCAGCGATAAGCGGGACGACCAGGAGAGGTGTGATGGCTCCCCCAAGCCGGGAGCCGGCGTGCGTAACTCCTTGCGCCCAGCCGCGCTCGCGAGGCAGCATCCAGCGCGATAATGACCGCGTAGCAACGGGAAACGCGCCGGCTTCGCCCACGCCGAACAGGAAGCGAAACACGATCATGGAGGCAGCGTTCCACGAGAGCGCGGTCGCGGAGGTGAACAGCGACCACCAGGTGACGATGATGGTCAGGGCGCGGCGCGGGCCGAACCGGTCACCGAACCAGCCGCCGGGGATCTGAAAAGCGGCGTAGCTCCAGCGGAAGGCTGCAATAATCAGGCCCATGGTCGCGAGCGAGAAACCGAACTCCTCGCGAATATACGGAGCGGCCGTAGCGATCACGACCCGGTCCATGTACGTGATCATGTAGGCGGCCACGGTCAGCCAGAGAACCTTGTGCCGGACAAGAGTGGGTCGCGCGATCGGGAGGCTGTCCATTAGTGGCCGCCAGGTTTAGATAAACGCGATAACGTCGATTTCAACGAGCGAGTTGCCGGGAATGCCGCCAGCCGCAGCGATGGTCGTGCGTACGGGAGGGTTCTCGCCGAAGCGTCCCTTAAAGGTTTCGTTCATGGCCGCGTAGTCCTTTAGATCGTTCAGGTAGACGTTACATTTCAGAACCTTGTCCATGGACGACCCCGCGTTCTCCAACTCCTTCTGGATTTCGTCCAGCACGTGCTTGGTGTGAGCCTTGATGTCGCCCTCGAAATGCGCTCCTTTTCCCGCGATGAAGAGCAGGTTGCCATAGGAGACCGCGCCGTTAAACAGCGGCGTGCTGCCGGGCTTCCGTGCGCCGCGGGTGTGCACTTTCTTCGCGGGGGCGGCCTGCGCGCTCGCAGGCATGGCGGCGGCAGTGGTTGCGGCAACGGCGGCGCCGGCGGTGAGAAAGCTGCGTCGATTGTTCACGGAGTTAATTTTGGGCATGACAGTGAGTATATCCGATGCCGCATGGAATGGAGAAGCAGCCTTGGTGATCTGGGTGATCTTTGCTTTCTTGTGATGTCTTCGCCTTACGTACGGGGAAGCGTACACTTATGGATTGAACACGATGAATGTGAGCGAGGCCCGAGAGAAGCTTTACCGGCTTCTCGACGAAACGGCCGCCGGTCACGAACCGGTACTGATTACCGGTCCGCGTTCCAATGCCATATTGATCGGCGAGGAGGACGGGAACGCGATATAGGAAACTCTGCATCTTCTGTCCGTACCCGGCATGCGCGAATCGATCCTCGACGGACTCGCCACGCCGGCGGATCGATGTGAGAAAGAACCGGTTGGTGACACCCTGGCGCGTTGTCTTCACCCGGCAGGCTCAGAAAGATGCCCGCCATCTCGCTCCCGCGGGTCTCCGGCCGAAAGTGGAACAGCTTCTCAACATCCTTGCCGCCGATCCCTTTCGGAGACCGCCACCATTCGAGAAACTCCTCGGCGACCTGCGCGGCGCATACTCTCGCCGTATCAACATTCAACACCGTCTCGTCTATCCGATCATCGAAGACGAACGTGTTGTTAAAGGTGCTTCGGATGTGGACCCACTACGAGTAGAGGCGGGGAGGCGACTACGCGCAGGTGATCCGGCTGCGCGCCTCCGGACCAGGGCATTGCTTCCGAATTCCCGGCCATACGGACGTTATCCGGCCATCCACATCAAAACGTAGCCCGGGCTGCGCCAAAGCGTTCGCCACCTTCACACCAAATTCATTTTCGCGAGCAGGGCGTGGAAGCGCGGGTCGGCGCGGTAGGGGTCGAAGAACGGCATGCGCGGACGCATGATGATGAAGAACGCATCGCGCTGCCGGCATGCCGCCTCGAGCGCTTCGAACATCGCATCCACTTCACCGGCGGCGGCGTAATAGATCGCGGTCCCAAAGCTGTTACCTTGCGAGCCGGCGAGCTTGCGCGCCCATTCCTGGCCTGGCTCGCCAGCCGACAGTAAGCCGCGGCCAAGCACCCCGCACCGAGGTCGAACCAGGGCGTCAGCTCCAGCAGCCGTTTGAAACTGGCAATCGCTTCTTGTGGAGAGCTTGTGTCAAGCTGGGCGCACGCCATGATCAACCAGACCACCGCGGGCGTTGACATCTCAGACCATGCACTGACGGGAACTTCCGAACCACGCTGAGCGTGGGACTTCTCGGGCTGATGGTTGGGTTCCGACCAAAGGTTTGCCGGATGCTCACGCCCTAACCAATTCCGGGGCGCGGTCCTTTTCGTCTTCACCCTGCCCGTTCCAACGTCGGCTTGGTGAAAGCCGCCTGGTTACGGCCGGCACCGGCAGCTCAATTATTTCGCTTTTCTGCGCGCGACGAGGCGAACTTTTCGCTTTTCCCCGATCGGCGCCTGCATCAGGGCTTCCGTGAGCAACTCCGTCAGTTCCTCCTGATGCCGCTTGTGGGACCCGGTAGCCGGGCTGGCGCTTTCGGCGCGCCCGGCGTAGCGTAATGTGCGGTGGTTCGCCTGCGCAAGCGGTTGGAGCAACTCGCTGACAAACCGCCATGCTCCCATATTCATCGGCTCTTCCTGCGCCCACACCAATTCTCCCGCGGCGGGATACGAAGCCACTACATCGGCAATCTGCTCCGCCGGGAACGGATACAATTGTTCCACGCGAACGATCGCCACATGCCCGATGTGCCGCTCTTCGCGCGCGGCGATCAAATCATAGTAAACCTTTCCGGCACAGAAAACGATACGCGTTGCAATTGCGGGATCGGTGCCCGTGTCCGGCAGCACTTCGCGGAATCCGCCGGAGGTGAGATCGCCAACTGTCGAGACCGCCTTCGCATGCCGCAGCAGGCTCTTGGGCGTGAAAACGATCAAAGGCTTGCGCACGCCACGCCGGTCAAGGCCGCCCAGCATCTGACGCCGCAGCAGATGGAAATACTGCGCGGGCGTCGTACAATTGCACACCTGCATGTTCTGTTGCGCGCAGAGAGTGAGAAATCTCTCGATGCGCGCGCTTGAATGCTCCGGGCCCTGCCCTTCGTATCCGTG
>SYKU01000142.1 GCA_005808865.1 Acidobacteriota bacterium | reverse complement strand
TTGCCCAAGTAGTGTCGGCCCACACGCGCCACCCCTACAACCCGGAAGGCATCCTCGGTGTGAGCCGGTGCACAACTTGTCACATGGCAAAGGTGGCGGCTAGCGGCGCACCTTACGATATGCATTCGCATTCGTTCGACGTCGGTCCTCCGGAGAACACGTTGAAGTATCAATCTCGGGGCGGCATGCCGAATTCGTGCGCCACCTGCCACCGGCAACTAACGACCGCGATCGGCGCTCCGCCGGATACGTCCGTGTCGGCGTGGAATGAGGAGGCGGACGTCGCGGTTGCGAAGTGGCTAATGAAGTATTGCGGGCCGGAGGGACCGATCTGTCGCAAGCCCTTTGACCGGCCGCCGGGGCACGACCATGAACGTGTTATCCGCCGATACGCGACGTGATCTCGCGCAAACGATCCTAACCCGCCCGTGGCGGCAACCCGTCAGGAGTCGCCCGGCAGTGTAACATCGTACTTTATGCTCACAATACGCTTCCGCACGGAAGATTACGAAGGCTACGGCCTGCTCGACGGCGACAACGTCTATGAAGCGCAATCTTTCGATTCGACGGAGAGGGGCCGCACTCACGCCCGCGCCGGCGTCAGGCTTCTGGCTCCCGTGACGCCGTCGAAGATCGTCTGCGTGGGACGGAACTACGTCGATCACGCCAAGGAGCTCGGCAACCCTGTGCCCGCCGAGCCACTGATCTTCCTTAAGCCTCCGTCGTCGATTATCGGTCCCGGTGACAATATTGTGTGTCCGCCGATTTCTAACACCGTAAGTTACGAAGGTGAACTGGGCGTTGTGATCGGCCGCCGCGCGCGCCACGTCAGGGCGGAAGAAGCGGCGGCGTACATATTCGGTTACACCTGCGTCAACGACGTGACGGCCCGCGACCTTCAGAAAAAGGACGGCCAGTGGACCCGGGGCAAGGGCTTCGATACGTTCTGCCCTGTGGGTCCGGCCATTGTTCCTCGCAGTTCGGTAGAGTTTTCGAGCCTCCGCGTCCGCACCGTTCTCAACGGTGAAGTAAAGCAGGACGGATCCGTTCTCGATATGATTTTCTCCGTAAATGCTATAATTGCGTTTGTCACCGAATTCATGACACTGGAGGCTGGCGACCTCATTGCAACGGGTACCCCATCAGGCGTCGGTCCCATGGAACCCGGCTCCACGGTCCGTGTGGAAATCGACGGCGTCGGCGTTCTCGAAAATCAACTCGTACGAGGATAAATAAGAATGAAGTTCTTTCTGGATACCGCGAACCTTGACGAAGTCAGGAAGGGCGCAAGCTGGGGGATCGTGGACGGTGTTACCACGAATCCAACGCTCATCGCGAAGGAAGGGCGTCCGATCGCGGAGCAGGTGCACCGCATCTGTGAAATCGTCGATGGCGACGTGAGCGCCGAAGTCGTCAGCACCGACGCCGAGGGCATGATTCGTGAAGGCCGCGAACTCGCGGCGATCCACAAGCACATCGTGATCAAAGCGCCGCTCACGCGCGATGGCATCAAGGCCACCAAAGCGCTCAGCGGAGAAGGTTACCGGGTCAACGTTACGCTCTGCTTCTCGCCCGCGCAAGCGTTGCTCGCGGCGAAAGCGGGGGCATACATCATCAGTCCTTTCGTCGGCCGGCTGGATGACATCGGCCATAACGGCATGGATTTGATCCGCAGCATCGCGGTGATCTACAAAAATTACGGATTCAAGACGCAGATCCTGGCCGCGTCCCTGCGGGGACCGACACACGTCATCGATTCCGCGCTCGCAGGTGCCCACATCGGCACCATGCCGTTCAAGGTTTTGGACATGCTTTTCAACCATCCGCTAACCGACAAAGGCCTCGAACAATTCCTGAAGGATTGGGCAAAGGTGTTTCAGGAAACGCCCGTTGCCGGCTAGCACTTCGTGACGGGCCTTGTTGTCGGACTCGGTGTGGCGCTGGCGGCGGGCGGAGCGGCCCTGATTGCGGTGCGGCGGCGGGTTCCGCCTGTAGAGCGTGAGCGGCGGCGGTTGGAAGAGCTTCTGAAAATTGGGCGGTCTGGAGATGGATTTCTAACCGAAGTCCGCGAAGATGGCATTCTCGAGTACACCTACGATGTCCGCGGCATCACGTATACGGCTTCACAGGATACTTCCGCCGTGCGCGGAAGGCTTCCTTCGGAGGTGTGGATCTTGATAGGCCCGGCGACGATTAAGTACCTTCCGGGAAACCCAGCCAACTCGATGGTGCTTTGCGCCGACTGGTCGGGCTTGCGCGTTCGACGCTCGGCGGGTGAAACTGGCATTAAGCTAACGAGTAATCAGCAATTGAAACAATCAGGAGAAAAGACAATATGAAGAAATCGGTAATTTTGAAGACAGTAGCGGCGCTCGCGGCGGGAATCGTCATTTTCTGCGCGGGCATCTTCGCGGCAAACAAGTACGGAACGCCCGGCTCGATCATCCATGTGGTTACGATTCAGTGGAAGCCCGAGTCGACGCCGGCGCAGCGTCAGAATGCCATTGATGGGATCAAGACGATGGCGGCGGAAATCCCCGGTATCAAGAATGTGTGGCTAAAGTCCACCAAGGTGCAGCCTAGCAGCTACAACGCGGCTTTTGTAATCGAATTCGAAGACAAAGCGGCTGCGGACCGGTATGTCGATCATCCGGCGCATCGCGCATGGGAAAAGCTCTACTTGCCGGTTAGGCAGGAGAGCACATCGCATCAAATTACCAACTGATGTGAAACGAGAATAGTATGAAACGAACGCTGGCCCTCCCTCTCTTCCTCTGCGCGGCGCTGGCGGCGCAGAACAACGAAACGATCGAAAAGCTGGCGCCGTACTACCCGACGCCCGAGACGGTTGTCGACAAAATGTTGAAGCTCGGCGACCTGAAGCCGGGTGAGAAGACGTTCGATCTCGGCAGCGGCGACGGCCGCATCGTGATCATGGCCGCCAAGAAGTACAAAGCCGATGCCACCGGTATCGAGATGGACAAGGACCTGGTCAAGCAGAGCAACGAGGGGATTCAGTCAGCCGGCGTCCAGAAGACCGCCCGCATCATCAACGGGGACATCTTCAAGCAGGACTACAGTTCAGCCAATCTGGTCACGGTCTATCTGCTTCCGATGTCGAACGACAAGGTGCGGCCCATGCTTGAGCAGCAATTGAAGAAGGGGACGCGCATCGTGTCGCACGACTTCGAGTTCAAGGATTGGAAGGCGGAGAAGATCGAGAATATCGACGACGATGGCGAGGGCCGGAGCCACACGCTGTTTCTGTACCGGCGATGAATCTGGTTCAAGGCGCCGCGCCGGGCGCTCGCGCGACGCATCGAGTGTGTCCAGGCCTTCGTGCTCGCCGGCGAGGTGGGTCCCATGCCTAATACCAAACGGGCAGCAATGTCCGCTCGGCGAATGACGGCCTGGTTTCGCATCATGGTCGGCCTGGGTTTCGAAGCACGTGCTTTATCAAGGAAAACCGGGCGTTCTTGAAAGATCGCGCTCAAGCAAAGCGATCACGGCTTTCCCGCCACGATCCGCACGGCACTGTCCGAAAACGGGACCCACGATACACGCCGCTGCTAGAGTTGCGACGGGTATCCGCGTCCCCGCAGCCGCTCTGAGACGCGAGCCTCCAATGCACAACGGGTTCAAGGCGACTGTCGAGCAAAGCGGTCCATGGTACGTCGCCAATTGCGCCGAAGTCCTGGCGCGAACGGCCAAGGCAAATCACGCGAAGAATTCGTTGCTTTTGACCGTGGGGCCTGCCACATTCGAGGCTGGCCGCGGAGTGGCCGACTTCGTTCCCAGACTGCGGCGGCTGCTTGCGCCAAGGACCCTTGCCCCGTCTTGTGCCGTTCTACTAGAGCATTTTCATATAAATTGAGGCTGCTCCGGAGATCATCGGCTATTTCCGGCACTCAGACTGCGAACCTAATTTATATGAAAATGCCCTGTCTAGTTACTTCGCGGACGCAACACTAGCGGCAGGCTTCAGTCGCCCGAAACTCTGGTTTCAACCAGTTGCGGGCGCGAGGCGGCTAGCGCGCCGACGCTCACGTGAATCGTCGGGATGTGGCCCTGATCGAACGAGTTGTGGACGCGCGCGTCGGCTTCCAGGCGCTCGCGCGTCATCTGCCGGCGCAGGCGAGCTTCGAACTCCGCCATCTGCTCTTCGATCGTCTTCACCTTCTTCTTGCTCGCCACCATGTCTTCGCGGTAGCGCTTCAGGAAGTAGCCGATCGTCTCGACGCGAATCTTGATCGAACCCGTCGGCTTGTTCTCGTCGATATCCTTGAAGCAGAAGTACGGGGTGCCGGAATGCTCCACGATCTCTTCGACCACCGTGTAGATGGGCGCGTCGTGGCCGCACTTGAAGCTCGATAGCTCAAGCGCCACCAGATTCGGATGCCGCGCGACGTACTTCGCGGTCCACACCTTGCGTGAGGTGTTCTCGCTGTAGCTGTTCTTCCAGACGTCCCCGATTTCCATCGGGTCTTTGATCTCACCCGTCAGCACTTCCTGTCCGAATAGCCGCCACACGATATCGTCGTCGATGGGCAGACCGTCCTGCGCGAACACAGGGTAGCCGAGCTTCTGGAACTCTTCGAGGATCTCGTGATTCACGCCCGGGTCGTTTTTGATACGGACGCCCCAACAGCACCACGCCGAGGCGGTCTTCCCGTTCCAGTTGATCGAGCGTCTCGCGCGCCGCGCCGCGCATGATGACGTTATCGAAGTGGTCGAGCGCGAGGTATCATTAACGGCGGCTTCGGCTGCTTACCGCGAACGCTTGCGGTGCATCCCTGTCGGCCGGAGCTGCCTCTCGGATTATGTACGCTGGCTCGGCGAGACCTTCATGTTCGCAGGGCAATCAGGTCCCTGATCTGTCTCCGTCCATCCTCTTCCTTCGCCACCTGATTTGTCGAGACCGCCCGATCAATAATGTAGTCGATATACGGGTCTGGCGCGCCATGCGTTCGAAGCCCCGAAACGATGTGTTCGACGTACATCGCGCTCGTCCAGAGACCGATCGCCCGGTCGGCAGGTTTCGCCAGAAAAGTTCTTGCCTCCTGCGAGACGTCCTGCTGATCTCGGACGCTGATAGGCTGGGGTTCGTACCGTGGACCCTCTATTCTGCACAAGGTCTCAAAGCCAGGGTCCGGGATCTCATACAGCACTCCCCATACGCGTCGACCGGACGACTCAGGATGGACCAAATCACCCGCCGCACAGCCATTCGTTTTACTCCACACGTCGAACGCAAGATCGTATGTTTCGGTAGTTTCCGCGAGGCCAAGGTCGTGCGCCATGCCGCCGAGTCGGCTCGCGCAGTTCAGACGCCGCTCGTTACAGTTCGACCCGTACTGAAACATTAGCATTGGACGCACGCGTCAAGGCCCGCCAGGACTTGCAGTTCCATAAACGTTCACTGAATCGCAATAGCCACTGTGTTGCTGCTTGCCGTTCCGACCTTCAGAAGAAGCGGTACTGCGGACCCCGGCTCCGCTTCGACTGGAACCCGAAAATTCACTTGGTAGAGTCCGATCGCCCCCGGAGCGTATCCACTGAACAGTAAGGGACTACTGACGCCTCTGATTTCTACCGCCACCGGAAGTTGAGTTGAATCTGGATGATTGGAGCAAACGACTACTTCAGGCCGCAATAGAAGCGAAGCGCCTTGAGCACTTCGACGACACCAACGAGATCCTGCCGCATCGCGTTCTCACGAGCGAACCTGTGAAGGAGCGCTTTTCCGTCCTTTGTGAAATCCCGGTGCACTCTCCCTTCTCCAATAGGAACTGCGCGAACGAGCGCGTCGGGATGCTCGTTCACAAAGGTCTCGACGAAATTGGTGGCAAGCACGTCCCTAACTCCCAATCCTTTCCCTTATGGGGGCCGTTCTCTCGCTCAAAGGTTGTTTGAAGTGCCTTGGGATCTAGATTGCCTCCAGCGGGCATTATTGGATGGAGGCGAAATACATCTTTGTATTCGAGCACGCTAGTGTCAGAGTCGCGGGCGTAACTAACCGCCTGACGGCCAGCCCTATCGTTGTCAAAGAGTCCGATGAATCCTGAATTATGCACGAAAAAGCCTTCGGCGTCGGCTCTTCGTCGGCGCTGCGTGATCCTCGCGTGACCTTTACGATTGGATTGACTCTATCTTTTCTCGCCTCCTCCTGATTCCGGTTCCTCGACCGCCGTCCTCTAACCGCTTCTCCTTCAACCCCTACGGCTAGTGCATGA
>SYKU01000141.1 GCA_005808865.1 Acidobacteriota bacterium | reverse complement strand
TGCATTTCCACTTCATCCCGACATACTCCTCGTGGCTCAATCAGGTGGAATGCTGGTTCAGTATCCTCAGCCGGCAGGCGCTCCGGGGAGCCAGTTTCACGTCGCCGCGGCAAGTGCGGCAAGCGATCGACGACTTTGTTTAAGTCTACAACGAAAAGGCAGCGGCGTTTGAATGGAAGAAGGCAGTCGTGTTCCATTCCGGCCCCACAGACTAGTACTGTTACTTATGCAACTAGGTACTAGTACGAAATTCCTATGCTGGATGAGCCACCGCCATTCCTGGGAACCTGGCGGCGCGTCTACGCCGCCGTTCTTATCTACCTCGTTTTGCTTATCGCCGGATTCCGACTGTTTATGAGGGTCTTTTCGTGAAATCGAGATTTTTTCCGGCCTTAGCCTGCCTGTTCGGATACTTGTCCATCCTACCCGCACAGCGAAACCTCACTGGCGCGGTTGAAATCAAACTCGCCCTCGACAAGTTGAATGTTCTGGGAAGCGTCCTCATGATCGCGGCGCACCCCGACGACGAGAATACCGCCATGCTCGCCTACCTCGCCCGCGGCCGGAAGGCGCGTACCGCCTATCTTTCCACCACGCGCGGCGAAGGCGGCCAGAACCTGATCGGCTCCGAGCAGGGCGAACAATTGGGAGTTATCCGCACGCAAGAGCTACTGGCGGCGCGCAAAGTGGACGGGGCCGAACAGTACTTCACCTCCGCCGTGGATTTCGGGTTCTCGAAGACCGCGGATGAGACCATCGCCCGATGGGGACGCGACGAAATCCGGGGCGACATGATGCGTGTCATCCAGCAATTCAAGCCGGATGTGATCATACTCCGCTTCTCCGGAACTCCGAGGGACGGGCACGGACAGCACCAGGCATCCGCAATTCTCGGCCGGGAGGCGTTCATACAGAGTTCCTGGAAAGCGAAGCGCCTGCTCTTCAATACTTTCGCGTTCACGGCCGAGCAGGAGCGCGAAGCGGCTTCCGCTCCGGGGCGCATCGAGATCGACACCGGGGAGTTTGACCCGATCCTCGGAAAATCCTTTACGGAGGTGGCGGGCGTCAGCCGGAGTATGCACCACAGCCAGGGAATGGGCTCGGCCGAGCGGCGCGGTCCTCAGAAGAACTACCTCACAGTCGTGGAAGGTGAGAAGGCGTCGAAGGACATCTTCGACGGGATCGATATTTCGTGGAAGCGTGTGGAGGGTGGCGCGCCAGTAGGAAAGCTGCTGGAAGAAGCCGCGCAGACCCTTGACATTAGCCATCCGGAGAAAACGGTGCCTCTGCTCCTCAAAGCACGGCCACTGATCGAGAAGATTCGCGACCCCTGGGGCGCGGTCAAATTGGTCGAGCTTGATGAGGCAATTGCGCTCTGCTCAGGCCTTTGGCTCGACGCAGCCGCCGACCGCTATCGGGTCATCGAGGGCGATCGCGTCAATGTGACACTTACGGCGATCAACCGCTCACGACTCGCTTGGCAATGGAACGGTGTTCCGCTTGCTTACAACCAGCAGCGGACACAGACGGTGTCACTTAAGCCCGGGGAACCCGGCCGGTTCGCGGTCACGAACGGCGAAACCGAGATTGAGATCGAACGAAGGGTGAACTACCGTTACGTGGACCCGGTTGAAGGCGAACTCACGCGGCCCGTGGACGTCGTGCCCCCGGTTTCCGTGAACGTACCAGCTGCCGCGGTGATTTTCCCAAGCTCGCAACCGAGAGCGGTCGATGTCCAGGTGATCGCCAACATGACCGGCGCAGGTGGCGAAGTGCGCATCGAATTGTCCGACGGCTGGAAAGCGGAACCCGCGGCGCGCAAGTTTCAACTTGCGAAGGCTGGGGAGCTACGGGTGGTATCGTTTTCCGTGACGCCGCCGCCGGGCGACTCGGTAGTTCGCGCGCGCGCCGTGGCCACGATCGGCGGGAAGAACATTTCGACGGGCCTGCGGGTCATCGCCTATCCGCACATTCCGCCACAGACCCTGCTGCCGCCGGCTGAGATTCGGATGGTGCGGACGGAGGTCAAGAACCTCGCGAGGAACGTGGGTTACGTGATGGGCGCGGGCGACGAGGTTCCGAGCGCCCTGCGCCAGATCGGATCAAACGTGACCCTCATCGATCCCGAGTACATGGCAGGGGGCGGGCTGAGCGCGTTTGACGCGATTGTCGTTGGCGTGCGTGGCTACAATACCCGTCCGGACCTGCGCGCGAATCACCAGCGCCTCATCGATTACGTTGCGGCGGGCGGGACCATGATCGTGCAGTACAACGTAGCCGAAGGCGGACCGTTCGGACGCAGTACGGGCGCGCTAGACCGGTTGGGGCCGTGGCCTCTGAAGGTCGGGCGCGAGCGCGTCACCGTCGAAGAGAGACCCGTGAAGTTTCTGAAGCCGGAGCACCCGCTCCTGAATACTCCAAATAAAATCAGTCCGCGTGACTTCGAAGGCTGGGTGCAGGAGCGCGGCCTTTATTTCCCGTCCGAATGGGACAGCCGCTATGAGGCGATCCTCGAATCAAACGATCCGGGCGAGAAGCCGCTCTCCGGAGGCCTTCTCTACGGGCGTCACGGAAAGGGCGTCTACATCTATACTTCGTACGTGTGGTTCCGCGAACTGCCCGCCGGCGTCCCAGGCGCATACCGCATTTTTGCGAACCTCCTGAGCGCCAGATAATGAAACCGCTCGACTGGGTAGTGCTGTGCGCTACTCTCGGCTCGATTATCGGCTACGGACTCTACCGCAGCCGCGGCGCGAACACCATCAACCGCTACCTTCTCGCCGGAAAGACCATGCCGTGGTACGCCATGGCGCTCTCCATAATGGCGACGCAGGCGAGCGCGATCACTTTTATCTCGACGACAGGCCAATCTTACGTGGACGGAATGCGCTTCGTCCAGTTCTATTTCGGACTGCCGATCGCGATGGTGATCATCTCCGCGACCGTCGTGCCGCGCTTCCACAACGCCGGCGTCTACACGGCGTATGAATATCTTGAAAAACGCTTCGACGCCAAGACGCGGGCCATCGCGAGCGTGGTGTTCCTGCTGCAGCGCGGCTTCTCCGTGGGCCTTGCCCTTTACGCGCCGGCCATTGTTCTGGCCGTCATCTTTGGCTGGCCGGATCAGATCACAACGCTGCTGATGGGTTTCGTGGTCATTTGCTATACGGTCATCGGCGGCGTGCAGGCCATCGCCTGGACCGACGTGCAGCAGATGCTGATCATTTTCGCGGGCCTGTTCATCGCGCTTGCCATGATCATCGCGCAACTCCCGCCGGACATTGGACTCATAGACGCCGTGTATCTCGCCGGCGCGATGGGCAAGCTGAACACCGTGGATTTCACCTTCGACCTGAACAATCGCTACACCGTGTGGAGCGGACTGCTAGTACCTAGTTGCACAAGTCAGAGTACTTGGCTTTGGGGCCGGAAGGGAACACGACTGCCTTCTTCCATTCAAACGGCGCTGCCTTTTCGTTGTAGACTTCAACAAAGTCGTCGATCGCTTGCCGCACTTGCCGCGGC
>SYKU01000140.1 GCA_005808865.1 Acidobacteriota bacterium | reverse complement strand
GTTGTCGCGCGGTAACCTTCAGCAGGAACTGATTCGCATGTGTTCGGCGGCCGGCCGCCCGGTGACCGCGCTGATGATTACAAACAGTGTGGAGGAGGCGATTCTGCTTTCCGACCGGATCGTTCCCCTCACGCGTGCTCCGCGGGCCACACTCGGACCTTCGATATCGGTTTCACTTCCCAAACCCAGGAAAGCGGAACAACTACTGCACGATCCGGGTGCGATTCGGACGCAATCCAAGGTTGTCGAATTCCTCACGGGATTCGAGCACAGCGCCGCGGTTCGTCCGTCCGGAGGCCCGCGCAACACATTGGCTAAGCAACGGGAAACCGTACGTGTGGAGGCGGAGTCATGAATCGCCCACTCGAAATCACAAGCCTGACCAAGATCTTCCAAGCGGCGTCGGGACCATACGTGGCCGTACGGAATTTCGACCTAAAGGTCAACCCCGGCGAATTCGTGTGTCTGCTCGGGCATTCGGGATGCGGAAAGTCGACAGTGCTGGCGATGATCGCCGGGCTCCAGCGCGCCACTTTCGGTGGTGTTTGCATCGATGGAAAAGAAGTCGACGAACCTGGGACGGACCGCGGCGTCGTATTCCAGGCCCCGTGCCTGCTTCCCTGGCTTACGGCTCTGGACAACGTGGCTCTCGCCACGGGTCAGGCGTTTCCGGACTTCACTCGCCACGAGCGCCAGAAACAGGCCCGGAAGTGTCTGGACACGGCTGGCGTCGGCGACGCGTTCGATCAATATCCGGCCGAACTGTCAATCGGCACGCAGCAGCGGGTATCGCTCGCGAGGGCTCTTGCGCTCGACCCGCGCTTCCTGCTTCTCGACGAACCGTTCTCGATGCTCGATTCGCTGACGCGCTTCGACTTGCAGGACACGCTACTCGAAGCGTGGGAGCAGAGCAGGAAGACGGTGGTAATGGTGACGCACGACATCGACGAAGCACTCTATCTCTCGGACCGTCTGGTTCTGATGACCGACGGTCCCGAAGCGCAAGTAGGCGACGTAGTGGACGTGCCGTTCCGCAGGCCGAGGCACCGGGCCGAGGTGCTGGACCACCCGGCGTACTATACACTGCGGGCGCGAGTCATTCGATTCCTCGAGGAGCATGCGACACGGCAGGAAGTGCGACTCGCGAATTGAGGGAGCGCGGCGTTCACGTCGTCTGGACTTGTGCCTTGGTTGTTTCAGCGTGAAATGTTTCTGAGGGCCTGCGGCCTGCGAAGCCTCTGCTATCGAGTGGAACCAGATAACCCGGGAAGTATCTGTCAAACCGCGCCGGCGGTGACGGAAACAGATTTTTCTGCGATCACGACGGCGAGAATGCCATAAAGGTCACTGGAGTCCGGCACCCGCGGGAGGCATACCGATGACAAGGGCACAAGCCTACGGCTTCGTGAGTCTGAAATCCCAGACCTGAATATTGACCTTGCCCTCGGTGAATTCCACGACGGCGTATTCGCCCGGTTCGAGCGGATTCTGCGGCCAGATCTTATAAAGGCCTTCGTCAACCTGTTGGCGAAAAATCTCCACCGCTTCGCGCTCCTCAACGGTCTCCTTCGTTACCGGTATCAGCGTAAGCCGCTCTACGACGCGCACGCCTTTTTGCACCGAGAGCCTGATGATGCCGAACCGCTCGTCCTCTGCG
Source organism: Acidobacteriota bacterium (assembly GCA_005808865.1). Lineage (GTDB taxonomy): Bacteria > Acidobacteriota > Terriglobia > Bryobacterales > Bryobacteraceae > SYKU01. The sequence goes on along the minus strand of SYKU01000140.1, from coordinate 2,643 downwards.
AGCCGCATGTAAAATTCAGGCCTCACGCCGGTGATCACGTGTCCGGACTGTTCACCATCCAGTTCGAGAGTAGCTTTCCCCGTAACTACCGGTAGCGGCGAGAGGGCCTTCAGCACGCTGCGCCCTTTCTTCGTGTGTATCTTCGATTGCGCGAGGGTAAGCGGTTTCAGCGTCTGGCCGTCCACGAGATAGACACCGGTTTCGGCGGGTACGCGTGCGATCTCGCGCCGCAGATCGCGTTCAGCTTTGTCCTCGGAGGCAATTAACGCGGTTTCTCTATCGAGCGATGCCTTGCGCTCCGCGGCCTCGGTTGCGGTACGCGTCAGGTCCGCCATCTCGACTGGCAACTCCTCCCAATCGCCGCGTTCGATGCTGTAGAAGCGGACGCGGTCCTCTTTCACCTCGTATTCGCGGACTAGATGGTGCGTGCCATCTTTCATGTAGAGTCTGACGTTCGCCGCGAAGGCGGCAATCGCCAGAAGGAACAGCACGGCGAGTTTGGAGGCCCGCATGACTTTATGATAGTGCTTCTCAGGGCCTAGCCGTTGCGCCGCGCGCGTCCGTAGCGTTCGGATTCGCCCCTCATCCCGTGGTGTCTTGACGGAGCGGTCGCTCATCGTGCAGCACGGCAAGCATAAACGCCGGCGTCTGAGCCGGAGCGGGAATAACGATTCGACAGAAGCGGGCTACGAAGTCGCATCATGAACCCAGCGTCCCCCAACCATGGTCTTCTCAACCGGTATCGTGCGCAGTGATGACGGCTCCTCGACAAACGGATCGCGACCGAGCACAACGAGATCTGCAAATTTCCCCGGCTCCAGAGTGCCCTTTGCGTTCTCTTCAAACGACGCGTAGGCGCCGTTTCTCGTGCTTGCCCGGATCGCCTCCGCGACCGTGATCTTCTGCTTCGCCCCCCAGACGTTTCCCTTCGAGTCGGTTCGCGCGACGCAGGATTGCAGCGCCATCATGGGTTCGAACGGCCCTGGAACATAGTCCGAACCCGGCGCCACGCGAATACCGTAATCGAGAAAACTGCGCATCGCGAACATCCGGTCCAAACGCTCCGCACCATAGTTTTTCATTTTTTCGCCGTGGTAGTAGACGTACGTCCAGAAGGGTGTCGGAATTGCATCGAGCACCTTGATCCGCCTTAGCAGACCGTCGTTGATCAAGCTACAGTGCTCCAGGCGGAAACGGGAATTGGGCCTCGGATGCTCGCTCGCGAGACGCTCATAGACTTTCAACGCAATGTCGATGCCGACGTCGCCATTGGCGTGGGTGCCGATCTGCCAACCGGCGAGATGCGCCTTTCGCGCCTGCTCGTAGAGTTCCGCCTCCGGCATCACAATAATGCCATAGTCGTTGGGCCGGCCGATGTAGGGCTGGCTCATTCGCGCCGTGCGCTCCGAGATGGAGCCATCGCAGATCAGTTTCATGGCTCCGACGCGGACCCAGTCGTTTCCGAAGCCGGTCCTGATGCCGGCGGAAATCATTCGATCGATGTGGCGATAGTGGGTGAAAGCATAGAGACGGCAGGAGAGTTGACCGGCATCGAAGGCGTCCTGATAAGAAAGCAGGTCTTCCGGGGAGCCAAGCACATCGTGAGCTGACGTGATTCCGGACTTCGCAAAAAGCTTCGTCAGCAGCTTGACCGCTTCGGCGCGCTCGGCGCGCGTGGCCGGGGCGTCTCTGCCGCGCGTGCCCTCCATGGCCGTCTCACGGAGTTCGCCGGAGAGATGGCCTTCCGCGTCACGTCCGAGTTGGCCGCCGGGAGGATCAGGCGACTTGTCGTTGAAATCAAGCTTTTGCAGGGCGAGCGAGTTCGCGAAACCGGTATGTCCGCCGCGATGCCCTACAATGACCGGATGATCGGGCGCGACGGCGTCCAGATCCTGCCGGGTGAGCTTGCGGCCTTCGGCGGTCTTGGTGTCATCGTATTTGAAACCGCGAATCCAATCGCCTTTGGGCGTTCGGGCGGCGCGCTCGCGGATGGCCTTCTGTATGCTTACGATGGAGTCGAGATCGCACGCCACGGATTTCAGGTGATCCACGCCGAAGGACGCGACGTGGGTGTGAGCATCAATGAAACCAGGTAGTACGGTCTTGCCCGCAAGATCGGTTTTCTTTGTGGAAGGTCCCGCGAGCGCCCGTATTTCGGCGTTATCTCCCGCGGCGGCGATCTTTCCGTCAATGATTGCAATCGCCTGGATGGTGCGGAATCCCGCGCCTTCGGGAGCCGCATGGATCCTGCCATTGTAAAGGATCTCGCTGGGGCGCGCCGTGTCGGAGCGCGCAATCGAGGCCGCGGTGCTTCCCAGTAGAAACTCGCGCCGGTTCATAGACGCCATGATAACGCGGCCGGCATTGAGTCAGCGACAAAGGCCGAAGCGACGCCTCAGAACCGCATACTTCGGCTCGCACACAACCGGCATCGGCACATCCAAATCATGCCTCATTCTCCCGGCGAGCGTCTCACTTTGGACCAACGCCTCACAATTGCGTGCTGGCCGGTATCTTCGAGACCGCAGATCGCGGCAATATTGATTCCGACACGCGAACGTGTGCGCTTTGCCCTTGAAGCGGGCCATAATGTGCATCGTTGCCGAGGGATTCCGGCAGAACCTTCAGTGCGACATCACGGCC
>SYKU01000139.1 GCA_005808865.1 Acidobacteriota bacterium | reverse complement strand
CTTGCGGCCGGTGCTCTTGCGATAGAGCACGCGTGTGAGCAGGACGCCCGCGGGTCCGACGATGGAGCGTCCGGGTTCAATCATGACCTTGAGGTCCCTGCCGGCGAGCTTCGCCCGCAGGTTGGCGATGAATTGACCGATCTCGGGAGCCTGGTCCGCGGGCTTGTAAGAGATGCCGAGACCGCCGCCGGCGTCGAAGTGGCGGATGTCGTGTCCGGCGGTGCGCAGGCGGTCTACCAGGGCGATCATTTTGTCCGCGGCATCCATCATCGGCGAGGTGCTCAACAACTGCGATCCGATATGACAGCTTACGCCGTCCGCAACCAGATTCCTGAGACTCCTGGAGCGGTCGTAGACGCCCTCGACTTCCGAGATGTCGATGCCGAACTTGTGGTCGCGCAATCCAGTCGCGGTGTAGGGATGGGTGACGGCGTCCACATCGGGGTTGACGCGCAACGCGAAGGCGGCTTTGACGCCGCGGCGATTTGCGATGGCGTCGATAAGCGAGAGTTCCGCCTCCGACTCGGCGTTGAAGCTATGAATGCCCTGTGCGAGTGCGTAATCCACTTCGTCAGGCGTTTTTCCGACTCCCGAGAAGACGACGCGCGACGGATCGCCTCCGGCCTTTACGACGCGGAACAACTCGCCGGCTGAGACGATATCGAAGCCCGAACCCGCTTTCGCGAGCAGCGAAAGAACCGCCAGGGTGGAGTTAGCCTTGACGGCGTAGCAGACCGTATGCGGAATGCCCGCCAGGGCGTCGTCATAGGCGCGGAAGCTCGCTAGAATCGACCCGCTTGAATAGACGTAGGAGGGCGTTCCTAAGCGCGCGGCGATATCGGCGAGGGCCACCTCCTCGCAATAGAGCGAATTCTCCCGGTAGGTGAAGCTCATAGGACTTTCATCACGAGGACGGTCTGATCGTCGAACATCTCAATGTTGAAGCGATCGATGTCCTCGAAGATCGCCTGGACAATCCCATTCGCGTCGCGGCCGCCGCTAGCCTTAATTACATCGTTGAGCCGCCTGCGCCCGTACTCCTCGCCATCGGGGGAAAGGTGATCGGTAATGCCGTCCGAATAGAGCACGATCGCGTCACCGGGCCGGGCGTCGAAAATCGTTTCCTCGTACTCACAGGAATCGAGCAACCCAAGAGGGACACCTTCCGCCTTCACCTTTAGGATTTCGCCGTTGCGAAGCACGAGCGGCGGCATGACGCCCGCGTTCGACATCACGATCTGCCGCGTCTGCGGATTCCAGAGCATGACAAGGAGCGTGACGTAGCGCGCTTCCACTTTACGTTCGATGAGCGAGTCGTTCAGCGCTTTCATCAACATCGCGGGGCCCTTGCGCCGGGGCGCAAGGGTGCGCATGAGACCGCTGACGAGCGCGCCAAACAAAGCGGCGGCCACGCCCTTTCCGCTGACGTCGCCAAAAGCGATGGCCACGCTCGAATCGCCGTGTTCAAAGAAATCGTAGATATCGCCGCTGATCTGGCGGGCCGGCCGGAGGCGCATCGCGATATCCATCTGGGCGACGGCGGGGGCTTCGGTGGGCAGCATCATGTACTGCAATTCGCGCGCCGATCTGAGGTCGTCATCAAGACGCCGTTCGCGCAACGCCAGTTCGCCATAGAGCCGGGCGTTCTCAACCGAGATGGCAATTTGCGGCGCGAGCAGGGACAGGGTGCGCAGATGATCGTCCGTAAACCGGTTGACGTGTTCGCTTTCGAGATCCATCACACCCACGACGCGATCCTGCACGATGAGGGGCACGGCGACTTCCGAACGTATGCCGGGGTGCGACGCAATGTAGCGGGGGTCCTGGTGCGTGTCCGAGACACGCACGGGCTGGCCGGATTCGGCCGCGGCTCCGGTAATTCCCTTGCCGAGGGGGATGTTGTCCACTTCGACGCGCTGATCGTAGCGGAGGCTCACGCGATGCCGCAGGACGCCGGCTTCGTAGTCGACAAGCAGGATGCTGAAGGCGTCGTACTCGATCAACTGGCGGATGGTGACGGAGATCTTCCGCAGCAATTCATCGAGGTCCATCAGCGAAGAGAAACCCTGAGAGAGCTGCGCGAGCGTGCGCAGGGTGCGGTTCTGCCGGTCGAGGCGGCGGTAGAGCCGGGCATTGTCGATGGCGGCTCCCACGCGCGAGGCGATGAGTCGCAGCAGGGTGCTGTCGGATTCGGAGTAAGCGCCCGCTTTTGTGGATTGGAGGTCGATGACGCCGACGAGTTTTCCGCGCGCCATCATGGGAACGGCAAGCTCGGAGCGAACGGCGTCGAGGCCGTTGAGATATCTGGGGTCGTTGAAGACATCCGCGACGAGCACGGCGCGGCGCTCCTTCGCGGCGGCGCCGGTGATGCCCTCGTCGAGAGAAAGCGAAAGATTGCGGACCACTTCATCGCGATGACCTACGGCATAACGGATTCGCAGAGCCTGCCGCCGCTCACTGTAGAGAAGGATGGCGAACAACTGGTAGTCGAGCACCTTCTTGACGATTTCGGCGATGCTCGCGAGCAACCTGTCGAGATCGAGGGTCTGCGAAGTAACGGTAGCGGCTTCGAGCAGGAAGTCGAGCATCTCCGAGCGCTGCCGAAAGCGCACGGGTTTCATGGCGGGGGCGGGCTTCATTGGGCGGCCTGCACGATCTTGACGCTCGCGCTCGCTCCGATGCGATTTGCGCCGGCAGCGGCCATTTTCCTGACATCTTCGAGAGTGCGGATGCCGCCGGAGGCCTTGACTCCGAGATCCGGACCGACGATGGAACGCATCAGGGCCACGTCGTGAGCGGTCGCGCCGGCGGTTGAGAAGCCGGTGGACGTTTTCACGAAATCGGCGCCGGCCATTTTGCAGAGAGTGCAGGCGATGGCTTTCAGGTTGTCGTCGAGGAGAGCGGTTTCGAGAATTACTTTCACAATCGCGCCGGAGCGATGAGCTGCGTCGACAACCGCTTTGATATCGAGCTTGACGGCTTCGTGGTCGCCCGAGCGCAGCGCGCCTACGTTGATGACCATGTCGATTTCGTGCGCGCCGACGCGAATGGCCTGCTCGGTTTCGGCTACCTTCGATTCGGTGCTAGTCGCGCCGAGGGGAAATCCGACTACGGTGCAGACCTTGACGGGCGATCCGGCGAGTTCGGAGGCAACGAGCGGTACCCAGTAGGGATTCACGCACACGCTGGCGAAGTTGTATTGGCGCGCTTCGCGCGAGACTTTGACGACGTCCTGACGGGTGGCGTCGGCGCGCAGAATGGTGTGATCGATGAGAGAGGCGATGGCGGAATCGACCTTGGTGAGCCTGTCGCTCGCGGATACGCGATCCGCGCCGCAGGAGACGATGTCCTTAGTTTTCGCGGCGCAGGTTTGCACGCAGCGCTGCGTGCAGCCGGGGCAGACCTGATCCGGAACCCCCAGACCCTCGGCTTTTTTGAGCGCGGGACGGTCGAGGCGAGCGAGGATTTCCTGTCCGATCTGCTCGACGAGTTGTTCCAGCTCGGCGGTGGTCATTTCGAGTATTTCCGTTCGATTTGGATGATCTTGTCGATGCGGGCCTGATGCCTGCCACCTCCAAACGGGGTGGAGAGCCAGACGCGGAGAACGTCCTCGGCCTGCGATCGGGTGAGAAGCTTCCCTCCTAAGGTAAGGACATTGGAATCATTGTGTTCCCGACTATTTTTGGCGGATGATTTATCATAACACAGGGCCGCGCGAACGCCAGGAACTTTGTTCGCTGCCATGGCGGAACCGATGCCGGCGCCGTCGATGACAACTCCGCGCCGGGCAGTCCCGGCGGCGACGAGTTCGGCGACTTGAAGAGCAATATCGGGGTAATCGACGGGCTTTTCGTCGTGGACGCCGACGTCGCGGACGGCGAGACTGAGTTCGGCGAAGATGGGCTTGAGTAGCTCCTTCATCAGGAAGCCGCCGTGGTCCGCGCCGAGGGCGACGGTCTTATCCGGAGGAGCGGATGAGGAAATCCGGTCCGCGGGAAGCGCGGTTATGAGGACACCTCGCGAGACGGCGAGGTCGCGGGCGGAGGGCGTGACAATTGTTCCCAGCGGGACTTTCAACTCGCCCGAGGCGGGAATGTCACTTTCTGTAACGACCTGCTTCACCTGGGATGTCTCAAGAAAGCGCGTCTCATGAATTTGGTACGAACCATTGTATCGGATCTTTTGCGGGAAGGCGGTCGTGGAATGACGGACGGCGAAGGACGGGTGGGGGGTGACGCAGAGAATTAATTTTGTGTTTTCGGGGTTTGGCCACGAAAACAGGTGGGGGTGGGATTCCCGGCGATTTCCGCTGGGACGATGGGAGCTCTTGCACTCGCCCATGGAGGAAGTGGGTATGGAAAACCCAGGCGCATGGCGAGGGGGGCATGCAAGCGTCTTTTTATCAGTTACTTGGAAGGGGGTGACGCAGAGAATTAGTTTTGTGTGTTTTGAGTTCAGCCGGGAGGGAGCGAGGGTGCCCGGTTTCCCGCCAACTCCCGGTGGGCGGTTGAGTAGCGACGAAGGCGGCCAGTGAGGTGGAATCCAGGTCACGTCCTCTAGATTGGCTTGTAAGCTATTTATTATCATAGGTTTCGGATAGGGTTACGCAGAGAGTGAATAACGTGCCTGATCGTTCTTGCGATCGCAGGCTACCAGCCAGTGCTACCAGAATTGTACGCACCGCCAGCGTGCCCGAACGGACCAAGTTGGGCTTAAGATCTTTGAAATGAACATGAAAAAATAATCCAAGTGGCGTTCATGGGAAGGGGCTCACCGGCGGTGGGGTCCGGATCTTCGAACTCGGAATGGCGGGAAGATCAGCTCCGTTTTTGGAGCCGGGAGCGCGTACTCAACGCCGCCACCGAGGACGAGGCTTCAAGCGCGCCCCGGACATTCCACTGCGAATTCTCAATGTAGACACGAAGGAAGATGTGATCAGGATTGTTTCCCATCTGGTGCTCAAGTAGGATCTGAACTCTTCCCCGGTCGTGTGGTAAGCCTCGAAAAGGCTCGGGGGCATTTTGGCCGTGCACGGACTGCCGATGAAGAGGACGGTGGGATCGTCGTTGGGGATCCCGCGCGTATTGGACGGATACAGAATCGCCTCCGGGTCGTAGGTTCGCAGCCGGCAATAGCCCGCCGCGGCCGGTGCACGGACCGTCGTCATCTCGGCAGGCTCTCCGCCGGAATTGTAGGTCGCGATTGAGAAACCCGTGATGTGATACGAACCGGGCGCCAGAGTGATTGCGCCAGTCGCGAAGTCGCAGCGGATGCTGTCGCCTCGCTGCGAATCCACGCCGGTAAAAACGCGGGCGTTGAACCCTGGGGTCATCACCTTGTTATCGGGCGAAAGCTGGCTGAATACGGGATGCTCAGACAGTTGCATGGTCTTGGCATTGTATCCGACAACCCACGGGCTGCATGAACGAAGCCGGGCGGAACCACGCTTTTGGGACGCGTACCGTTGAAGACAAGACTGGTAAGACTCAGGAGAGAGCTCCAGCATATCGGTCAGCGTGGTACACTTAGAAATTCGGGCTGTGGCGCAGCCTGGCTAGCGCGCTTGCTTGGGGTGCAAGAGGTCCCGGGTTCAAATCCCGGCAGCCCGACCAAAGCACTCATATACTCACAGGCCGTCGACCCCAAACGGCCTTATCAACTGGGTCCAAACTCAAACTCGTTCCTCACGGTGCCGTGGTAGTCATGGGATGCATCCCACGTTGCTCTCTCTATCGAGAGACGGAGACAACATGAATTTTTCCCATACATGCAGAATCG
>SYKU01000013.1 GCA_005808865.1 Acidobacteriota bacterium | reverse complement strand
TTGCCATCCTTGCATTCCACTCCGATGTCTTGGTTGATCGCTTTGATTCCCGCTGGAAACAGCGGCAATTGCAGTTGCGGCATACCCCAGTCTCACTCTCCCCGCGCACCCCCCGCAACCGGCTCGGCACCGCCCAAACCACTTTCCATTCTCCGGGTAAAACTCCGGGCTGAGATCAGGATCTCTGAGCCTGTCATATGCCTGGCGGGCGCGAGAAGAGCACAACCTCTGCCGGAACCGTCGCCCCGGCGATTTCGATTCGACGTCCCAGTTCGCTCGTTTCGACCCCATATCGCCGCTTCGCGCAGTGATCCCCCTGCTCGGGCCCTCGCTGCTACAGCCATTACACTCCCTCCCCAACTGTGTCAATCTACTCAGATGCCATCCCGCCGCCGCTGGCTGATGATCGCCCTCGTCTTCCTCGCGACCGTCATTAACTATCTCGACCGCCAGACGCTCTCGGTCGTCGCACCCGTCCTGCGCGAAGAGTTCCACATGTCGAACGTCACCTATTCGCGCGTCGTCTCGGCATTCATGCTCGCCTACACGATCTCGAACGGCTTCTCCGGCACCATCATCGACAAACTCGGTACCCGCGCAGGGTACGCGCTTTGTATAGCGTGGTGGTCCGTAGCCGCGATCCTCCACGCCTTTGCCACCGGCGCGTGGAGCCTCGGCGCGGCGCGCTTTCTTCTCGGACTCGGCGAAGCCGGTAACTGGCCCGCTGGCGTGAAAGTCGTCTCCGAATGGTTTCCCGAGCGCGAGCGCGCGCTCGCCGCCGGCATGTTCAATAGTGGCTCGTCGTTCGGCGCAATCCTCGCCCCGCCCGTAGTCGCTTTCATCACGCTCCAGTTCGGTTGGGCTGCCGCCTTTGCGGGAGTCGGCGCAACCGGACTCATCTGGCTGGCCTTTTGGTGGAAGATCTATTACGTGCCGGATGAACAGCGCGAACCTGGAACGCCTGCGGTCGCCGCCGCGCCGCACTCCGAAGTCCCCGCGCCTTGGACCCTCTTCCGAACGCCGTTCGTCCGCAACTTCATGCTCTCGAAAATTTTTCTCGACCCAGTCTGGTATTTCTACATATTCTGGTTCCCCGAATACCTCAAAAACGCACGCAACTTCGACCTCGCCGCAATTGGCAAATACGCCTGGATTCCCTTCGTCGTCGCCGGACTCGGCAACATCGCAGGCGGCGCGCTGTCGGGCGTCCTGCTCCGCCGCGGGTGGAGCGTCACACTCGCCCGCAAGACAGCCATTACTGTCTTCACTCTCTTCATGCTTGCCGCCATTCCCGCCGTGCTGACCCCCGATGTCCGGATGTCGATCGCGTTCGTCTCCATCGCCATGGTCGGTTATACGGGCGCCCTCGCCAACACGTTGGCTTTCCCAGCGGATGTGTTTCCACGCCATCTTGTCGGCTCCGTCTGGGGACTCGCCAGCATGGGAGCGGGCCTTGGCGGCATGATCTTCGCGCTCGCGACCGGCTGGGTCGTCGATCACTATTCCTACGTGCCCGTATTTTTCGGATTCGGCTTCCTCCCGCTTATATCCGCGCTCATCATGTGGACCATGCTCGGCCCGCTCACGACCGAGTCCTACAAGCCGGCGCGGTAGACTGTTGTATGTGACGCCCGTGCCCGCAGTGCTCCGCTTCGTTGCCGTCATCGCATTGCTCGCGCCATGCCTGTGCGCGCAAACGCGTCTCTTCCCGCTGAAGGATTTGAAGCCCGGCATGCGCGGAATTGGAAAGACGGTATTCTCGGGCGACGCCGTCGAAGACTTTCAGGTCGAAATTCTTGGCGTGCTGGAGAACGTGGGCCCGCGGCAGTCTCTCATTCTTGGCCGTCTCTCCGGCGGTCCACTCAGCTCAACCGGAGTCCTGCAAGGCATGAGCGGAAGCCCCGTCTATGTGGACGGCAAGTTGATCGGCGCGGTCTCCTCGGCGTTCTCGTTCGCGAAGGATCCGATCGCCGGCATCCGCCCGATTGAAGAAATGCTGAAGGCCGGAGAATCGTCCACGCCGCTCCGCGCCTCTATGTCCGAAAAAGGCGAATGGCGTCTGCCCCCTCGTGATGTCCCTCGCTTCGGCGAATCCGGCATGATCGACATCGCGACGCCAGTCTCCTTCGGCGGTTTCACGCGCGGCACGCTCGACGCGTTCTCGTCACAACTTCGCGCGCTCGGCCTCGAACCTCGTCAAGGTATCGCGGCGGGCGGCGCGGTCGCCGGGCGCATGGGAAATCCGTCCGCTCTCAAACCCGGATCGATGATCAGCGTGCAGTTGCTTTCCGGCGACATGAACATCGGCGCCGATGGCACCGTCACCCACATCGACGGCGGCCGCATTTACGCCTTCGGCCACCGCTTCCTCTCGGCGGGGCCTACCGAGATGCCCTTTGCACGCTCGGAAGTGCTGGCTCTGATGCCCGTACTCTCCACTTCGTTCAAGATTTCGGCGGCCAGGGAACTGATGGGGATCATTTCGGAAGACCGCAACGCGGCGGTCGCCGGAGTGCTCGGACGCCGGGCGCGTATGATCCCGCTGTCGATCCGCGTCGGCCGCGCCGGCGGGGCGGAAAGCTACAAGATGGAGATGGTCAACGACCGCTTCGTCTCGCCGATTCTCCTTCAGATGGCGGCCTTCTCCGCGATCGACGCCACGGAGCGCATGGCAGGTCCATCCACCCTTACCGTTCGGGGCGAGATTCGCTTCGCGAGTGGGGCGCCTCCGGCGGTCATCGACAACATCTTCGCCGGCGATAGCGGCGGCCCGATGCAGGCCGCGCTCTCGGGTGCGATTCCGCTGGCCTACATTCTCCAGGGCGGGTTCGAATCGTTGCGGATCTCGGGCATTTCGCTCGATATCCAGTCTTCGAACGAAAAGAAGCTGGTGCAGATTGAACAGGTTTTCGCCGGACGCCGTGAAGCGAAGCCCGGCGACAAGGTGCCGGTCACCGTGCTCATGGCGGGCGAGAACGGACGCGAAATCTCGAAGACGGTGGAGTACACGGTACCCGCAGGCGCGCAGCCCGGCACGCTTTTCTTCACGGTAGCCGATGGAATGGCGGCAAACTATCTTGAGCTTCGGCCGGCCTTGACCAGTTCGCCGCGCTCGGCTGGGGAACTGCTCCAGACCGTCAACCGCCTTCGTCCGAACACAAAAGCCTATATTCGCGTCTGGCGGGCCGACCCGGCGTTTCAGTTGCGCGGTGAAGACTACCCAGCCCCGCCGGCGTCGCTGGCCTTGCTGCTCGGGGCGGCGGCGGGCGCGGCCCAGACTCGAAACTCGAAGGTAGCTGAGCTTGAAGTTTCGGCTGACGGAATGGCGGTGTCGGGATCAAAAACCGTTCAAGTCGAGGTGAAAGAATGACCGAAGTGGGACAGGCCCGCTGGCCTGTCAAGGACCTCTTCAGAGGCCCCCAGACGTTTGTGCGGCAGGCGCTTCCGCCCGCTTGCCGTGCGAAGCGCGGGCTCCTCGCAGCCTTCTTCGCCGCTACCCTTGCCGGACATGCCGCAGGTACCGCAACCTGGGAAATGTCGGGCTACCAGGAGTTCCTCAAAGGCCGCTTTCAGGGCGTTTCGCTAAAAGACGGACGCCTCCTCCTCGCGCCCAAACTCGATACTCTGTTCTCGTCCGATCAGCCGATGGTCTGGTCCCTTGCCCAGGGTCCCGGTGGCGTGGTGTACGCAGGCACCGGACATCAGGGCCGCGTAATCCGCGTGGACCCTTCGGGCGCGAGTACGGTGCTCTGGACCTCCGCGCAGCCCGAGATCTTCGCCGTCGCCGTGGATTCCAAAGGCGTCCTCTTTGCGGCCACCTCGCCCAATGGCGCCGTCTACCGCATCGCCAACGGCAAAGCGGAAGAATACTTCGCGCCGCACTCGAAGTACATTTGGTCGCTCGCCATCGGCGCGGACGGCGCGCTCTTCGCCGGTACGGGCGAGCAGGGGAAGATTTTCCGCGTCACCGCGCAGGGAAAGGGCGAAGTCTACTATGAGACCGGCCAGGCGCATATCACAAGCCTCGCCCTCGACCCACAAGGACGCCTGCTCGCGGGCACCGAGCCGAACGGCATTCTCTACCGCGTCACCGCGAAAGACAAGGCTTTCGTTCTATACGACGCAGGGCTCCCTGAAATTAGAGCAATCTCGCCCATGACCGATGGAACGATCTACGCCGCCGCGCTCGGCGGTTCTCTCGCCCGCAAGGGAGCCGCCGCGTCCCAAGGGGCTGCCGGTTCCGCACCGCCCGTTGTCACCGCGCCAGCCATCAGCGTTACGGTTACGGCCGAGGGTGCGCAGGCGGGAGGCGAGATCAAGCCGCCGGCCGACCCTTCGAAACAGCAGCCGCCAGGCGCGCCTGCCATCCAGGCTCTCCCTCCCGCGGCCGAGCTGCCGACGATCGAATACGCGGGCGTCGAAAAATCCGCGCTCTATCGCATCAATCCCGACAACACAGTCGATACGCTCTGGACATCGAAAGAAGAAAACGTCTACGATCTGCTGCACCGCGACGGCCACTTGTTCTTCGCCACCGATTCCGGCGGCCGCGTCTATCGGCTCTCGCCCGATCGTAAGCTGACCCTGGTCGCGCAAACCAACGAAGGCGAGGCAATCCGCCTGCTGCCCCTTCCCGGCGGTGGACTTCTTGCCGCGACGGGAGACATGGGCCGCATCTACAAGCTATCCGCGGCCAACGGTGTGGACGGCGCCTACGAATCACCCGTCCACGACACCGGTACCGTCGCCCGATGGGGACGCGTAAGCTGGCGCGCTACCATGCCTTCGGGAGCCCGCCTGTCCGTTCAAACCCGCTCAGGAAATTCGCTCCGGCCCGATCCCACCTGGAGCGAGTGGTCCGTCCCGCTTTCGGACGCCTCGGGTTCCGCCATTCCCAGCCCGAACGCCCGCTACATCCAATGGAAAGCCGGGTTCTCCGGCGCCGTGACGCCGGAACTCGACACCGTGACCGTCGCCTACCTGCCCCAGAATTCACCGCCCATAGTGAAGACGATTACGATCGTCCCGCAATGGGTGGCGCCGCCGGCCTCGAAGCCCGCGCCACCGGCCGCCGCGGCAAATGCCATCTCCATGACCGTCACTGACACTCCGGATGCGAACGTGACGCAGACCTCCGCAGGTTCGCCCACGCAACCCCTGGCGCGAGCCGCGAACCAGGTGCTGAACATCAACTGGCAGGCTGAAGACCCCGATGGCGACCGTCTCGTCTACGCTCTCCATTTTCGGGGAGACGGTGAGCGCGATTGGAAATTGTTGAAGTCCGGAATTCGCGACGCGACTTATCAGCTCGATGGCGATGTTCTCGCCGACGGCCGCTACCTTTTCCGCGTCACCGCCTCCGACCGTGAGCTGAACCCGCCTGCCTCCGCCCGCGAGAGCGAACTTGTGGGTCCGGCGGTCCTGATCGACAACACGCCCCCAGCGATCACGGCGGGCGCACCCAGACGAACTGTGACGGGAGCGGAGGTCGAGTTTGAGGCATCCGACGCCTCGTCCCCTCTCCGCCGCTGCGAGTACTCGCTCGACGCCGGCGCCTGGATTCCGATCGAGGCCGTCGACGGCGTGATCGACTCTCATAGTGAAAAATTTGTCCTCCACATTCCGGATCTGCACCCAGGCGAGCATATCGTCGTCCTCCGCGCCGTCGACAGCGGCAGCAATTCCGGATTGAAGAAACTACTGATTCGCTGACCGGTGAACCGGTTCGCTGCAATAGAGCGCGTTGAAAAGACACGGAAACCCGTTTCAGCCTCACCCTGCAGCCGGCAAGCAGCGATCAACGCTCCCGGCCGCCGCCGATTGCGCCGGTGGATTCATGATTCCGGAGCTCTGATTGAACTTGGCTGGCCATCGGGCGTACAATCAGTCCTGCAAGGAAACTTCACCATGGATCGCAGGCAATTCCCACGAACGTCCGCTGCAAGTGGAATGCTGTCCACGGGCGCGAGCGCCAACGATACGCTGCGCGTGGCCCGTGCCGGCGTTCGGGTGACGCAATTCGCACACCCGGTGAACCTCTCCTCCCGCCTGGGCCGCTCACTGAATTCTGATCCACCTGAGCCGGGATGCGGCGGCGAAGCCAGCCGGACGTCCTCGCGGAGTTATCGGGCGCTCTCGGTGGTCATGGAAAAAGTGTGACGCGCCGCGATCTGTTGTCGACAGTTTCTCTCGCTTTTGCGGGCGCGGCCGGTACGCAGGGGGCGGAGGACGGGTTCACGCCTCTTTTCGATGGCGTATCCCTGAAGGGCTGGAGCATTCGGGAGGGCCCGCAATCCGCCTTCTACGTCTCCGATGGCGCGATCGTCGTACACGAAGGGTCGAACTTCCCAACCTGGCTCCGCTCTGAGAATCGATACGAGAACTTCGATTTCCGCTGCGAGTTCTTCATCAAAGGGTGGATGAATTCCGGGATTTTCCTGCACGCGCCCGAGCACGGCCGTAACGCCGAGACCGGCATCAAGATCAACCTGTTTCACAAGCAGGATCAGAAGATGCTTGCGGAATCGATTGGTTCGGTGTTTCCGCTCGTCGCGCCTCTCAAGGTGAACGTGCGGAACAAGGGCGAGTGGAATTCGATGCGAGCCGCGGTGGACTGGCCGCGCCTTCGCGTCTGGATCAACGATGAGATGGTTCAGGATCTCGACCTCGAGTCGCTTCCAGGCCTGAAATACCGGTTGCGGCGCGGATACATCGGGCTTGAGTCGTTGTCATACCCTATTCGCTTCCGCAACCTCCGCGTCAAGGAACTTCCGTCGAGGGAAAAGTGGCAGGCGCTCTACGAAAAGCCTGCCGATCTTGCGCAGTGGGAAGTGGTAGAGGGCAAGGCAAAGTGGGAACCGCTCGCTGAGGTGTTGCGCGCCGATGGCCTGGGCCACCTTGCAACCCGCGAGAGTTATCGCGATTTCGAATTTCACGCCTACGTGCGTGCCAGCAAGTGGTCGAATGGCGGCGTGCTGTTTCGTGCCTCCGGAGCCGGCAATCAGGGGCGGCACTACGAGATCCAGGTGCATGATGTCGAAGGCGCGGTATATCCTACCGGGTCGCTATACGGAATCAGGCGCGCGATCTATCCGAAAATCGAACCGGAGAAATGGTTTCTGATGCAGCTTGTGGTGAAAGGCAGGTATTGTCTGGTGCGGATCAACGGCGAGAATGTTGTGGAGTACAACGATCTGGAAGACCTGGAGCCGGGGCGCATTATGCTTCAGGCGCATCAGGCGGGAAGATGGATCGAGTACAAGCAGGTCCGGGTGAAGCCCGCATGAGCCCCGCTCCCGCGGCTTCGAACAGCCACCGGTGGTGGATCGTCGCCTTGCTCAGTCTTGGCGTCATCATCGCGTACGTGGACCGGTCGAATATTTCCGTCGCCCTCGCGGTACCGGACTTCAAGAATTTCTTCAACCTGACCGACCGCGACCGCGGTACGCTGAATTCCGCGTTCTTCTGGTCGTACGCGTTCTTGCAGATTCCCGCGGGCTGGCTGGTCGATCGTTATGGCGTGAAGACTCCTTACACGATCGGCTTCGTGTTCTGGAGTCTGATCTCGGCGGGGACGGCAATGGCCAACTCATTCTCGCAGTTGTTCGCGCTGCGGTTCCTGCTGGGCGTGGGCGAGTCCATCGTGACTCCCGCGAGCATGCGCTGGATCCGGTTTCATTTCGCCGAGAAGGAACGCGGCTTCGCCGTCGGCGTGTACATGACCGGGACCAAGATCGGCCCGGCGATCGGCGCGCCAATAGCCGCGTGGCTCATCGCAAAGTACGACTGGCGGGTCATGTTCCTCGTTCTCGGGCTCGGGTGCCTGCTTTGGCTGATTCCCTGGACGACGCTGCTGCGCGACGACGATCGCCAGCGCGAACAGGCGGAGAAGAAACCGAACTCGGCCGCTGTTCCTTTTGCACGGCTGATGGCCAGTCCCGTGATCTGGGGGACGATTATCGGCACGTTTTCCTACATGTATTTCGTTTACTTTTGCATGACGTGGATGCCGGCGTACTTCGTGGAGCGGCGCGGATTGTCGCTGAACTCGATGGGCCTCTACACGTTCTTCAGCTTCGCCGGCATGGCGACCATGTCCGCAGTAGCGGGCTTCGCCGCCGACCGGATCATCGCCCGCGGGGCGAATGCGGTGTCTGTCCGCAAGGCGTTTACGATCGCGGGTTTCGTGATGGCCTCAACAGAAGTGTTCGGTTCGCTCTCCGATTCGGTACCCGTTGCCCTCTTCTTCGCCGTCTTTTCGCTTACCGGGCTGGGTTTGGCGACGGCGAACTATTGGGCACTGACGCAGACGCTGATTCCGGGCGGCGCGATTGGACGGATTGTCGGAATTCAGAACTGCGCGGCGAACCTGCCGGGCATTATTGCGCCGATTCTCACAGGCTGGCTGAAGGAGAAGACCGGCAGCTACGAAGCGCCCATGCATGCGATCTGGGTATTCCTGTTTCTGGGGATCGCGGCGTACCTGCTGCTGGTTCGCGAAAAATACGCTCCGAAGGAGATACCGGTATGAGAAAGATGATCTTGCTGACGGCGGTCGTGAGTTCGGTCTTGACGGTTGGGATCACTGTGACCGCGATGTTTGCGCTTGGCTTGGCGCAGACGGCTTCCGCGCCAGCGGTTAAATTGCAAAACAAACGCGTGAAGGTTTCCGAGATGGTGTACGCGCCCGGCGTGCCGCGCCTACGGCACATACGACGGACGGATCAGGTAATCGTGTTCATGGACGACTGCCGCTACGAAAGGAAAGATTCGGCCACCGGCGAGAAGACGATTCGCGAGCGGAAGTCCGGCGAGGTCATCTGGCACGATAAAGGCGAGGACGCGCCGCAGTTGATAAATCTGGGGACGAAGCCTTACCGAACGACGGTTGTCGAGATAGAGTGAGCCATCACGCTGCTCGCCGCGCGGTGGCCTTCCGTGCTTCAGCGGACTCCGATGGTTTTGCGATCTGTATCCTGCGAGAGAGCAAGGCCACATTGTCAAAGTGCGTGGAGACGGTCAGCATTAACGGAAGCATGCGGTGTTGATCCGAACTCCCGATCTGATCCATATGGCCACGTTTTCCAGCATCAAAGCGGCCACATTGGAAATGCTGCTGAAGGTTGACATCCTCCCGTAGTCGCCGGACAGCGGATGGTCTTCCTACCGCCGGCGCCCGAAATACGCTACTTCGATTCCGCCGACGATTCCCCGCCCCGGCATTCTGACGCCGATGATTTCCTGATAGGAAGTTGCGCTCAGATTCGTGAACTGTACAAAGGGCCGGACGCGGCCACCTGTATGGGCCACGTAAACGTCCCACACGGCGTAGGGATCCCGAGCCAGCCGCGAAACTACGCCGAGTCGCGTCCTTGCAATCAGATCGCGTCCTATCGAAGTCTGCCAGGCAATGAGACCCGAGTGAGACGGGTAATTGAAGGCGTACTTCGATTGCAGAGTCGAAAGCGCGTTCTGCACGCCGTGAAGACCCGTATAACGGAAATCGATTTCACTCGCGCGGCCGGTTCGCGCTTGCAGCGACGCTTCAACGCCAGTGAACCGCAAATTCTGAATATTCGTTGCGCGCCAGATGTCGGCGGCCGACCGCCGGGTGTAATCGATCCCGTCGCGTTCACGCCGTTGAAATACGGTCACTGCGCCGCGGAGCTTGCCACTGTGATTCCAGTCAAGCCCGCCTTCGTAGCTCCAGGCATGCTCCGGGCGAAGATCGGGGCTGCCCCGATTCGCGGGGTCGTGATAATAGAGATCGGTATAGGTTGGTACGCGATAAGCCCTGCTCACCGAGCCCCGGAGCTTTAGATGCGGCGTCAGCCAGGCACCGGCAGCCGCGCTTGGGCTAAGCTGGCTGTCGGCGGAGCGATAGACTTCTTCACGCAAGCCCAGCGAAAACGAAAACCGCTTCAGTGCGCGCATGTCGAACGAAACGTATCCGGAAACCCGCGCACGGTCGTGTTTTCCCAGATTGTTGCTCTCAATCGAATCGTGTAAGCCCTCGAAGCCGTAGAACAGACGGGCGTTCGGGGAGATCTCTTCCCGGCGGCGCACGGATGTTTGATAGCTCTCCACGGAATGATGGTTCGCAAATACGGCCGGGCGATCGCGATACAAGACGAACAGGTCGCTATGGCGGCGGAAGGAAAAGGCCGCCTCCGTCTTCTCGCCCAAGCTCTGACGCAATCCGGCGAACCACGTCTTCGTGTTCTCCCACGAGTTAAAGTTGCCGTAGAATTGATCTGCGCCAAACGGGCGGTCGCTGTACGCGAGCGTAATTTCGGACGACCCGACCGAGGTTTGCGTGTGAGTCGTGGCGGCGAAGGAGAGGTTGCGATAATCGCGATTCGGCGCGAAGCCCGTCGAAAAATCCCTGGAAAAGCTAAGCTGCCCGCTCGACCGTTTGCTAACGCCGGTGAGCGATCCCCGTTGTTGATTCACGCCGAAATTGCCGGCGGCGGCCCGCAGCCGAAGTTCCGGCGACTCCGGAAGTTCCGTGATGATATTGACCACGCCACCGACGGCGTCCGACCCATAGAACGTCGATCCCGCGCCCCGCAGGACTTCAATCCGCGAAACCGACTCGAGGGTCACCGGAATGTCCAGACTATGGTGCCCGGACTGCACGTCGTTCATGCGTTGCCCGTTCAGCAGGACCAACGTCTGACCGAACGACGCTCCGCGAATCGAGAGATCGGATTGAACCCCATTAGGGGCGCGTTGACGCAAGTCAAGCGACGGATCGAGGCGGAGAAAATCCGACAGCGTGTTCGAAAGCAGCGCTTGATCGCGCACCGGGAACGCAAGAACTGAGCGATCCGCTTCTTCAAGCGGGACGGGTTCGAAGGCACCGGTAACGACGATGGTTTCCTTCTGAACGGCAGGTCTCTGCTGCGCAAGAACGCAAGCGGTCGAGAGGAGGAGGCTGAAAATGAGCCGCAATAATTGATTATAGCGAGTCCGGTGGCGCGGAACGATAGACGGACGCCACCTCCTCGAGAATGTCCCGGGCCGCCGCTCCCGGGTCCGCGGCCCTCGTAATCTGACGTCCGACCACGATGTAGTTCGCGCCGGACCGGATGGCCTCGGCTGGTGTCGCGACGCGTTTCTGGTCCCCGTGTCCGGCGCCGGCCGAGCGCACGCCCGGCGTCACCAGGATCGCGGCGGCGCCGGTCATCGCTCGAATAGATGCCGCTTCAAGAGGCGACGCAACGATGCCGTCGATACCAGCCGCAATGGCATTTCTCACGCGCAACGTGACCAGATCGGAGACCGTTCGCGCGTAGCCGTCGTCTTCGAGGTCCTTCTGATCGACGCTCGTAAGCACGGTTACGGCGAGCAGTTTCAGGTCCGAGCCGCCGCACCCTGAGACAGCGGCTTCCATCACGGCCTTACTCGCGTGCACCGTGAGGAAGCGTACTCCGAGCCGCACCACTTGCGCCACGGCCCGCTTCACCGTCTCGCCGATGTCGTAAAACTTCAGATCGAGGAATACGTCCTTCCCCCTCGCGCGCAATTCGCGCACGATCGCCGGCCCCTCCGCCGCGTAGAGTTCCATCCCAATCTTGTAGAAATCCACGCAGCCGCCAATGCGGTCGGCAAGGGATAGTGCTTCGGTGGCGGACTCTACGTCGAGCGCCAGGATAATCGGGTTCACTTGACTCATACGATTCGAATTCGTTTTCCTTGCGGCGGCGTCACGCGTCCGATACGCGGTAAACCGAGCGCCGATGCGTCTTTCTCCGGGAGCGAAATAAGCAACCCGCCCGATGTCTGAGGATCGTACAGCAGGTTCTCCACTTCCGACGCCAGATCACGCACTACTTCCACCTCGCAGGCGGCGAACTCGCGGTTGTTCTTCAATCCGCCGGGAATCGCGCCGGCGCGGGCGTATTCGAGCGCGCCAGGCAGAAATGCAAGCGCTCCGGCTTCGATCTCGAGTGTAACGCCACTGGCCTTTGCGAGCTCGAGAGCGTGGCCCATGAGGCCGAAACCGGTGACGTCGGTGCAGCCATGGACGTCGAACTTGAGCATGGCTTCGCAGTCGCGGCGATTCAGCGTAAGCATGGACTCGATGGCCGCCTGAACATGCGCCGCCGCGGCGATGCCGCGCTTGAGTGCCGTCGCAATCACACCGGTTCCAAGGGCTTTTGTGAACACGAGCGCGTCGCCGGCCGTCGCGCCGGAGTTTGCCTTTACCCGATCCGGATGCACGGTTCCGGTGACGGCGTAGCCAAACTTGATTTCGTCGTCGGCCACGCTGTGGCCGCCCAGAATGACACAGCCGGCTTCATGGATCTTATCAGCGCCGCCGCGAAGAATTTCTTCGAGGTCGTCGAGATCGCCCTTGGCGGGGTAGGAGAGAATCGAAAGCGCGGAGAGCGGCGTGCCGCCCATCGCGTAGACGTCGCTCAAAGAGTTCGCGGCGGCGATCGCGCCGAATGTGTACGGATCGTCCACGATGGGCGTGAAGAAGTCGACGGTCTGCACCAGAGCACACTCCGGCGTCAGCTTGTAGACTCCGGCGTCGTCGTTCATGTCGAAGCCCACCAGCACGTTGGCGTTGGTTACGCGCGGGATGCGCGCGAGGACGCGGTCCAATACCTTTGGACCCAATTTAGACGCTCAACCGGCCGCTTTCACATGCGCGGTTAGTTTTCGTAATGACATGATCGCTTCGTTCATGATAGCGCCTCGATCAGAAGGCCGCCCTCGGCACAGCCACCGCAACCACCGCACCGAGCCCCCACCAATCTCGGCGCGCGTACCATGGCCAGGTACTATGCCCGGCCATGAGAAACCGGCGAGACGCAAAGTCGCGCTGCGAAGTAGTGCCACCGGAGTGGCATCGCAGCCGAACTGCTGATGCAGATTGAGACGCCACTGCCGACGAAACGATCCACGAAGCCGAGGCCGGAGAACTTCAGGGTTGGCTCGAATCAACCCGTAACTCCGGCTTGCCCGCAATTGATTTTTGCGAACGACATTGGAACCGCTTCAGAGTGCCCAGCCACGCCACGTTCCCTCCCGTACAATCAAAGCGACGGCGCCAGGCGCGGCAATGCGGCGCAACATTTATAATGGAACCACCCATGCTTGCCAGGATCACATTGGCGTCCGCGCTTTGCCTCGCGTTGTTCGCCGCGGACAAGGACGTCGAAGCGGTGATCGCCCGGCGCAACTACTGGGCGTTCAAAGCCCCCATCAGCACGCGGGGGCCAGGCACCATCGACGGGTTCATCCGGGAGGCGCTCCGCGCCAAGGGTCTGCATCCCTCGCCGCCGGCGTCACGTGAACAACTCCTGCGGCGCGTCACGCTTGATCTTACGGGACTGCCGCCGACTCCCGGAGAAATAGATCTGTACCTTGCGGACCCATCGCCCGCAGCCTATGAGCGCGTCGTCGACCGCCTTCTCGCCTCGCCGCACTACGGAGAGCGCTGGGCATTGCGATGGCTCGACGTGGTCCGCTACGCCGACACGAACGGTTACGAACTCGATGCCGAGCGCCCGCACGCCTGGCGCTATCGCGATTACGTGATCCGCTCCTTTAACACTGGCAAACCTTTCGACCGCTTCGTCAAAGAGCAGATCGCCGGCGATGAACTTTTCCCCGGCGACCGCGACGCCCTCATCGCCACCGGGTTCCATCGCGTAGGGCCGATTCATATCGTGGGCGGCGTCAAAGATGAAGAGGCGGACCGCCAGGAAGTTCTCACCGAGATGACGGGCGCCATCGGTTCCGTATTCCTCGGCCTCACCGTCGGCTGCGCCCGCTGCCACAACCACAAGTTTGACCCCATCCTGCAATCCGACTACTATCGACTCCAAGCTGTCTTTGCGTCCGCCGAGGCGAAGGATGTGAATCTCCACACCGCGGAGGAGAAGGCCGCTCATGAACTTGAGATGAAAGCGTATGAGTCTCGGCTTGCGCCAATCAAGAAGCAGCTCGCGGAAATAGAGAAGCCCTACATGGATTCGCTCACCGCGCACCGGAAAGAGAAGATCGAACGGCGGTTTCTCGATGCACTGAATACCCCTCCGGACAAACGGACTGAGGCGCAGAAGGCGCTTGCCAAAGACGCCGAGAAGCAAGTGAAGCCGATGTGGGATGAGCTTGTGGAGGCGCTTTCCGCGGCGGACCGCGAGAAACGGGCCGGACTGCGCACTCAAATGCACGCCATCGAGTTGACGAAGCCGCTCCCGTTAGCCGCTGCTTTTGCGACGATGAGCGGCGAGAAGGCGCCGGTAACTCACATTCTGCGGGTAGGCGACGTGAAGCACAAGATCGCGCCGGTCGAACCCGGTTTGCCCGTGGTGTTTGAGACGAACGGCATCGAAACCCCCGCCACGGCGGCTGGACGCCGCGCGGCGCTCGCAGACTGGCTTGCTTCGGCGCGGCACCCCCTTACGGCGCGCGTCATGGTGAATCGTATCTGGCAGTTCAGGATGGGAACCGGCATCGTGCGCACACCCAACGATTTTGGCGTGCTTGGCGAACGGCCCTCGAATCAAAACCTTCTCGACTTCCTGGCCACTGAGTTCGTCGCCAGTGGGTGGAGCGTAAAGGCGATCGATCGCGCACTTGTGCTTTCGAACGCCTACCGCCAGTCGACCGCCGGAAGCCTGACGATGGCGAAAATCGATCCGGACAACAGACTCTACTGGCGTATGAATCGCAAACGCATGGAGGCTGAAACGATTCGCGATAACGTGCTCGCGGCGTCGGGATCTCTGAATGGACGCCTTGCCGGACCGCCAGTGCGTGTGCCTATTGAGCAGGAGGTCTACGACCTCATCTTCACCGAAGGAGAACGCGACGGCCTCTGGCCCGTGCATCCGGATAAGTCCGAGCACAGCCGTCGAAGCCTATATCTGTTGAACAAGCGCGGTGTCCGGTTACCGATGATGGCGGCGTTTGACCAGCCCGACGCCATGACGTCCTGTCCCGTTCGTCAGGCGAGCACCCATGCGCTGCAAGCGCTGTCGCTGTTTAACTCGGATTTTATGCAGGAACAGTCCGCCGCGTTTGCCGGACGGCTGACACGGGAATGCGCGGGCGAGGCAGGCTGCGAAGTGAGACGCGCGTACAAATTGGCGCTGGGGCGAACGCCGAAACCCGCTGAAGCCGGGTTCGCGACCGCGTTTTTCCAGGGCGCCCGCCGGAGTGGCGGGACACTCGCTGATTTTTGTCTTGCGCTTCTGAACCGGAACGAGTTCGTCTATGTCCCGTGATCTCCATATGTCTCCGACGCTGACCCGCCGCGGCATTCTGACGCGTGCCGCGAACGGCTTCGGCGGAATAGCGCTTCAGAGCCTGCTGGCGCGCGATGCCTCGGCTCGAACCCGGCTTAACCCCCTGGGCGCGAAACTGCCCCACCTTCCAGGTAAAGCGAAATCCGTCATCTTCATGTTCATGGTGGGTGGGCCGAGCCACATCGACACGTTCGATCCAAAGCCCGCCCTCAAGAAGTTCGAAGGGCAGAAGCTTCCCGATAGTTACGGAAAAGTCCCCGGGCAGTTCACGAGCGGAGACACCCCGCTCCTCGCTTCACCATGGACCTTCAAGCAGTATGGCCAGTGCGGCATGCCCGTTTCGACGCTGTTCCCGAACATCGCTCAATGCGTCGACGACATTTGTTTTGTTCGCTCCTTCTATACCGAAAGCGTTGTGCATGCTCCCGCCATGTATCAGGTACACACGGGCCGCATCCTGACGGGGTACCCGAGCTTGGGGTCATGGGTCACCTACGGACTGGGAAGCGAGAGCGACAGCCTGCCGGCGTACGTCGTGATGCCGCAGCCCGAGGGCACGCCCGAAGGTGGAACGCCCTGCTGGGGCGCCGGTTTCCTTCCCGCCGTTTACCAGGGAACGCTGTTGCGGAGCGGTCCCAATCCGATTCTGAACCTCAAACCGCCCGCGGGCATGACGCCGGAGCGGCAGCGCGCCACGCTCGACCTGTTACAGAAAATGAACGATCTCGATACCGCGGAGGACGATAGCGAGATGGCCGCGCGCATCAGCTCCTACGAACTCGCCTTCCGCATGCAGAGCCACGCGCCGGAAGCGGTCGACCTTACCAGGGAGAGCGAGGCCACCAAACGCGGCTACGGACTTCATCAGAAGCACACGGCCGACTTCGGCACGCGCTGTCTCCTCGCGAGACGCTTGGTGGAACGGGGCGTGCGCTTCGTGCAACTCTACTCCGGTGGTGGTCCCATCATCACGCAGTGGGACGCGCACAAGGATTTGGTCTTCAATCATGAAAAGATGTGCGGCCACACCGATCAGCCCATCGCGGCGTTATTGAAAGACCTTAAGCAGCGCGGCCTGCTCGATTCGACCCTGGTCATCTGGGGCAGCGAGTTCGGGCGGCTGCCCATGAGCGAGAGCGGCAATGGCCGCGATCACAATCCGCACGGTTTCACCATGTGGTTCGCGGGCGGCGGGGTGAAGGGCGGGCAGGTGATCGGAGAAACCGACGAACTCGGCCTGCGCGGCATCGGGAACCGCCATCACATGCGCGACTTCCACGCGACTATCCTGCGGCTGCTTGGCATGGACCAAAACCGGCTGTGGTTTCTGCATAACGGGCGTCATGAGAAGCTGACGGATTTTGGCGGCAGCGTAATCGCGAAGGCGATCGCCTAGCGGCGTGTGCCAGCGCGGCGCCGGGAATGCGCCGCACCAGGGACGGCAAAGGTTTGAAGACTTTTTTCCACGTCGACATGGACGCATTCTTCGTTTCCGTCGAGGAATTGTACGATCCAGGTTTGAAAGGGAAAGCGGTTGTCGTCGGAGGGCAGCGGGACCAGCGCGGCGTGGTGTCGGCGGCCTCCTACGAGGCGCGGAAGTTTGGCGTGCACTCCGCGATGCCGCTGCGCACGGCGGCGAAGCTGTGCCCTCATGCAATTTTCGTCGAAGGGCAGCCCGCCCGGTACCGTGAGTCGTCGGACAAGGTACGCGCCGTGCTGGGCCGGTTTTCGCCGCTAGTCTCCATGGCTTCGATCGACGAAGCTTTCCTCGATATGACCGGAACGCAACGCCTCCTCGGACCGCCGCTCGAAGCCGCGCACCGCCTCCACGAAGCGATGAAGGCCCAGACCAGGCTCAATTGCTCGATCGGCATCTCCGCGTCGAGAATGGTGGCGAAGGTCTCATCCGATCAAGCCAAACCCAACGGAATCCTCTGGGTGTTGCCCGGCCAGGAAGCGCGGTTCCTCGCCCCCCTCGACGTCCGCAGAATTCCCGGCGTGGGCAAGGTGACAGAGAAGAACCTGCACGCGTTGGGGATCCGCAAGGTCCGCGATCTCGAGCGTCTCGGCGCCGGAGAATTGGAGCGCCGCTTCGGCAAATGGGGACTCGCGCTTGCGGGAAAGGCCCACGGCCAGGACGCCGGCGGTTGGTTCGATACGGCCGTCGGCGAGAGCCCGACGCCGAAATCGATCAGCCATGAGCACACCTATATGGAGGACACGGCCGATCGCCAGACGCTCGAAGGTTCGCTGGCGCGCCTCAGCGAAATGGTAGCCAGGCGCTTGCGGGAAGCGGAACTGCACGCGCGCACTTTGCAGCTCAAGCTGCGGTACTCGGATTTTTCCACGATTACGCGCGCTCACTCGATGGAAACCCCGACCCAGCTCGATACGGAGATCTTTCACGGCATCCTGAAGCTGTTCAGCGCCGCTTGGAAGGCCGGCGAGCGCGTGCGGCTCCTGGGAGTCCAGGCGTCGTCGTTTGAAGAGGGCGAATGCCCCCAACTAAATCTGCTCGTCGAGGACGGCCGGGAAAGGTGGAGGCAGGCGTTGTCGGCGGCTGACAAACTGAGAGATAAATACGGGGACCGTGCCGTGACGATGGCCAACGCAATGAAGGGGCGGTTCCGTGAGAAGGTTCAGGACACGTTACCGCACGCGCTGCCGGGAAGCGGACGAAAGAAAGAGGAATGTAGATAGCAGCCGGATTCTACTTCTTTGTTCAGTTCACGCTGATTGCCGATGCTCTCCGGTAGCGTTAACACGCCCTAGCAGATCCGTCGCTGAAGACGGATTGATAGCCTGCTGGATTCTCGTCTTATTGGGCTGACTCCAACCGTTAGAGTCCTCGTGTAGTACAAACCGACCCGAAAACGGCCCTGGCGTCCAAACGGAGTCCAAGTCGTTATCGCGTGAGTCTGGCGTTTTCATGGAGGGCTGCCTGTAAGTCGTTGATCTGACATTCCTGAAAGGGCTGGCGTCGGTGGTTCGATTCCGTCCCTGGCCACCATCTTCTCAACAACTTGCCTCCAGTTCCCGTCTGAACAGGTTTTCGCCGGGCTGAAAGTCCGCGGGCGGCGCGCACGGCGTGGCCGCCGTTATACTGCAAAGGGGGCTCCACTGACCTTGAAAAAAATAGGCCGAACCATCTTACTCGCGTGCCCGGTGCTTGTGTGGCCCACGCTTTACGCGCAGAAGCATCCGCTCCAGGAACTTGTTGATGCTGCCCGCGCCGATTCCGCGGCGCTCGGTTCGCTGCTTGGAAAGGGACTCCCTGCACTCAAGGGCCGCGACGGCGTGGCCGTTTGGGGACAGGAGTTCTTATTTGCCGTCGCAAGCCCGACGCCCGCAACCGTCTCCATCGACAAGCAACCTCCGCTCGCGATGAAGCGCCTCGCCGGCACGGAATACTACTATCTGCTGAAGACCCTGCGCCTGGGAACCACTCATCAGTATCACTACCACGACGCCGCGCAAAAGCTCATCGGAAGCTATGAAGTGGCCGGCTACAATCCGGACTCCTACCCGCTGCCCGGCGTACCTCGGGGAACACTCTCCGCGAGGAAGACGCTGACGTCGAAAGTGTACCCGGGGATGACCGCGAACTACTGGGTTTACACGAACCCGGGCGTCGATCTGGTCAAGGGCGCTCCGCTAATGGTTTGGCAGGACGGAGAGACCATCGTGGGGCATCAGGACCTGTTGAGATTGCGGTTGCAAATCGTTTCGGACAACCTTGTTGCCAGAGGATCGATTCCGGCAATGATCCACGTGCTCATCCAACCCGGCCAGGGCGGCCCCCGGATGCGGAGCGTTCAGTACGACACGGTCTCGGACACCTACGGGAAATATCTGCTCGAAGAGGTCCTTCCGGATGTTGGGAAGTCGTACAAGATCAGGACGGACGCGTACTCGCGCGCGATCGCAGGAGCCTCGTCCGGGGCGATTTGTGCATTCAATGCCGCCTGGTACTATCCGGAACAGTTCAGCCGGGTTCTATCGCATATCGGAAGCTACACGGCACTGCAATGGCACCCGGAGGACCGCCTGGACGGCGGCTACATCGTTTCGCACAAGGTGGGCCGTGAGGCGAAGAAGAACCTGCGCATATGGCTGTCGGATGGCTCGGACGACGCCGAGAACCTCGCGGGGAGTTGGCCGCTGAGCAACATCGCTTTGGCGAACGCTCTCAAGTTACGCGGTTACGATTTTCATTTCCGCTTCGGCACGAGCCTGCACGCGATCGCGCAGGGCGCTATGGATCTGCCCGAATCGCTGACGTGGCTCTGGCGTGGATACGATCCCGCGAAAACCGCTCAATCCTACGAGATGGAGGAAGCCGAACGAAACAAACCCCTGTTCCGGGTGAGCGTTACGAATCGTGACGCGTGGTAGGCGGATCGCATCCGCACCCATGGCGCGCAGTCCGCGCGGGTCGCCCGAGCGCCCTGGCTACACGCCCGCCCCGCGTCGGGCGCGGTTCTCGCGGCGGGCCTTACACTGCTTTCCAGAGTCCCGGATCGCGGGCCGCCCGGTCCGGCGTGAAGCCAGGTCGAAACTAGCGTCCATCCGCGAGGGCGCAAATTCCTCCGGCCGGATTTTCCGCGACGGATGAGTGGGCCGCTGGGCTCCGCGTGCCGGGCGCCATGACTGGAACGCGCTTCTTTCAAGCGCACGTGCCGCCACGAGGCATATGAAATGTTGCCGGACAAGCTCAGCCTCGGACGCAGATCGAGTATGGCAGCAATCGATATCTCTTACCGCGCCGTCATCTTGCTCCGCTCCGGGGCGTTGAAGATGAGCCTGATCCCACGAACTTTCCCATCCTTGACGCGGAAGAATTCGGCGATGCGAATCGTTCCCGCGGGCGTAGCCGCGACGCAGCCGTACGGCATCGCGGTAGTGTTCTTTGAGTAGAATTTGGTAACAGGAGCCTGACTTCCTTCAGCATCCCTGAAAACCCCGTCCATAGCCTGGGTGAAAGGCATAGCCGCGGTGAACCGGCAGATGCTGCCCTCGACGTCCAGATCGTCCGCCAGCTACGCGCAGGCCGCGGAAACATCGCCCCGGGTCGACGGTTTCGTAATGGTTTCGCACCACATCTCCTGCCACGATTGGCATCGCGGATAACTCTTCATCATCGTTGCCTGATCATTCAATCGAGCGGAAACGTTTCAGTACAATGGATCGATGCCGTCCGTCAAAGCCGCAGTGCTCACCGCCTTTCGACATCCGCTCGAGATTCGCGAGTATCCGTCCCTTGGCGAAGCGGGAGCGGGTGAAGCCCTCGTGCGCGTCGAAATGGCCGGCATCTGTGGTACCGACGTGCACCTTTGGCTCGGCCAACTCGCCATTCCACTACCGGTCATCATGGGCCACGAAACAGTTGGACGGATTGAGCGGCTTGGCGCTGGTCTTAAGAGAGACTGGAGAGGGAACCCGCTTTCGGTGGGAGACCGCGTTACCTGGGCCAGTTCCGTCGTCTGCGGAGAGTGCTACTACTGCCGTCTCAAAAAGCAGCCCACGCGCTGTGTGTCACGGAAGGCTTATGGAATTTCCTACTGTGCCAGCGACGCGCCGCACCTCCGCGGCGGCTACGCCGAACAGATTCACCTACGCGCGGGAACGGCGATCTTTCGCATTCCGGATTCAATCCCGTCCGAGTCAGTGGTCGGCGCGGGATGCGCCTTGGTGACGAGTATTCATGGATTAGAGCGCGCCCCGGTGGAATGGGGCGATGTTGTTGTAGTCCAAGGTACCGGTCCCGTTGGTTTGGCGGCACTCGCGCTCGCGAAGCATGCAGGCGCGGCACGCGTCATCGCGATAGGCGGACCGCCGCACCGCCTGGAACTCGCACGGAACTTTGGCGCGGACGCGACCATCGACGTCGCGGCGATTCCCGATGCCGCCGACCGCCGCCGCGCGGTTCTGGAGGAAACCGGACCCTTCGGCGCCGATTACGTTGTCGAGTGCGTGGGCCATCCGGCAGCCGTCAACGAAGGTATCGATCTTTGCCGCGACGGAGCGCGGTATCTCGTCCTTGGACAGTACGCCGACGCCGGTAATATCAGTTTCAATCCACACACGATCACTCGAAAGCAATTGCAACTCATCGGGTCCTGGGGCTTCGAGCCGCGTCATGTGGACCGCGCGCTCACACTCCTTGAAGGGGCGCGGTTCAAGGAGTTATTCGCCGCCGAAGTGACGCACAAGTTCGCGCTCACGGAAGCGAACCTGGCGCTTGAGACTGTGCGTCAATGGCAATCGGGAAAGTCGGTACTGATACCAGACATCGGAGGCCGCGAAGCTGCGCATCCAGGGGCTTGAGAAGGGGAGCCGCGTGGTGGGTGCGGCCGCTCTACTGGATGTGCGAAAGGCTCTGGACCGCGTGCCCGGTCCGTTTAAAGTACAGGCTCGCACGCCCGGTATCGCCTGGACCATCAGCATCGCCGCAGCCGCAGTCGAAAGGTCGGGCCCGGTCGACCGCCGCCTTCATTCCCGATGCATTTGTGCGGCGCGCAGCGAACCCGGCTGACAGCGTCGGTCTCGCGCGAGCGTCAGGAACTGAAGCTGAGTTCTGCAAAAGATCAATCAAAATCAACCCGGGGCGGCTCGTTCGGATCTGAGGCGCTGGGCGGGGATCAGGCGCGCTTGATCAACGGCACCAATCACTGGTTCACGGCTTTGACGACTGACCGACGTTCGCAGCCGCGTTCTCGAAAAAGCGGTCATGTGGCCGGGGATTTTCCGGACCTCCTGCCGAAGAGGCCGAACCTCCCGGCTTGAACCTCCTCGATGCGACTATTCTCCAGACTTACACCTGCAAAGACGGCGGATGCCCCGTCCTGCAGACTATTCCCAGGACCAGAGGGCCAGGGAGCTCACGTCCTTGATCAGCAGCCCTTTCCCCGCGGGAACCGGGTGCGCCCAGGTTGAGCTCGCCGCGACCGCGTACTTTCGCGCGATTTCAAACGTGGCCGCGTCGCCGCGGAGCACGGTGAGCTCGGCGTTGTCGGTCAGCATCAGCAAATGCTTGCCGGTGCGGACCAGGGCCGCATTGTCGCCGAGGCGCGGCGGGCTGGTCCAGATCGTCTTCCCATTCGCGGCACTCAAACAAACCAGTTGACCCTTGTTTTTGTTGGAAAACGCGTACAGGCGGCTGCCGAAGGCTACCGGCGAACTCATGTACATGGAAGCCTCGTCGCTGTGCCAGACCTTTTCCGTCGTCCATTGCGCGCCGCGTTTCACAACGGCCAACGCGAAGGCCCCGTTGCTCAGACCGGAGATAATCAGCTTGCCATCAACAGCGAGCGGCGTCACGGAATTCTGGACGTATGGCGTCGTAAACGGAATCTTCCAGAGCAATTCGCCGGTGGATGCCCGCAGGCCCACAACATTCTTTCGCGTATGAGTAATCACCTGGCGAACGCCATTAAACTCGGCGAGCACCGGCGAGGCGTAAGCGGGGCCATCGCCGGTCCAGGACCACTTCACTTTTCCCGTTGCGGCGTCAAAGGCGGTAAGCGCGCCCTCTTCGCCGCCCACGTGCGCAATCACCGCGCCGCCATCGGCAACTGGCGACATCGCCACGCCGAATTCGGGTGATGTACTCTTGAACTGGTTCTTGAAATCGTGACGCCATTCGAGTTTGCCCGACGCAGCGTCGAAGCAGGAGAGGACGCCGCCGATGCCGAGCGTGTACACCCTACCCACGTGCACGAGCGGCGTCGATTTCACGCCCTTGCCGTGATTTGTGGCGGCGGGATTGACAGTGTAGGGCGCGTCGTATGTTTGCTTCCAAAGCTCCTGGCCGCTGTCGAGACGAATGCTCCTCACGACTTCGAGAGAGCCTTCGCGGGAGTGGAGGTAGACGCGCCCTCCAGCCAGCACAGGGGAGGAGTGCCCCTCGCCAACCCGCATAACCCATTTGCGCTGTAGTTTCTCAGGCCAGACTGGCGGTTCCTCCGTTCCGGCGGTGGCGCCGTCGCGCGAGGGGCCGCGCCATTGCGGCCAGTCGACAGCCGCAAGAAGGAGGAGTGTGACGAGTATGTTAGCGAGCATATTTCATGCTACCCCCTACGTGGAGCGGGCGGGACAGGGGGCCACGCTTCACGCCACATGTCTTCGAACGCGACTGCCTCACAAGTGCAGAACCTTGCCGGGGGCCTAAACCGAAGTTCTTGGGGTCAAAACGCATAAGTCAATCCGCACCAATGCATTAGGAGAATCCTCTGACCGTGCTGCTGCCTACAGCCAGCTCAGACAGTCCGTAGCGTCACTCCAAGCAAATCCAAAGCGCGCTGCTGAA
>SYKU01000138.1 GCA_005808865.1 Acidobacteriota bacterium | reverse complement strand
TACGTGTCATCACTACTGATGATACACTAAGACCGAAACCACGTCAAGACATTTTCGAAAATTATGTTCCGGACAATCGGAAGGCGTGCTGTGCCAAAGGGAAAGCGCAGAATTGCATCTTTCTCCTCGCGGATCGGACAGGGCGATTCTGTTCGACCAAGCACGCCGCCAGATCGACGCCTCATGAAAACAAGAAACTTAGGTCAGGACTTTTGCGCCGGAAAGTAGCTAAACGTGACGAGTGCGCGGGCGCGTCTCCACCGCCAATGGCACTACACCCTCCATTATCTGATGGAATCATGGTGGATGGCGCCGGCAGCACCGGCCCTCGATCCAGTGAGTTCCTCAGAAATGACTCCACGCTCCTTTTTTGCGCCACGCGCCGTGCGCTGGTCAGGATGAGCCGATCGGTCGATGCCTGATGGGCGACAATTAGAACTCCCGGACTGGGAAAAGTGTTGACGCCGGACAATGCCCCAGTTTAAGGTTCCCAGTTAGAGGAGAACGCATCCAGCGTCGCCGGACGCCCGCGAAACGCTTGATAAGCATCATGCGGATTGCAGCTGTTTCCAACGGAAAACACAAATCGCCGCAGTCTTTGAGCGAGCGACGAACTGAAAATATCACCGCCCTCGGTGAATTAATTCATGCGATTCTGGTTCCCGCTTCCTTATTGAATCCGCCGGACATCGACGACCTCATGTCCGTGAGTTATCACCCGCGCTGGTCATGGTCCATTGATGTCAGACTCTCAGAACCGCGCTCGTTTGGATTTCGCCGCCGCTCAGCCAC
Organism: Acidobacteriota bacterium; assembly: GCA_005808865.1. Lineage (GTDB taxonomy): Bacteria > Acidobacteriota > Terriglobia > Bryobacterales > Bryobacteraceae > SYKU01. Next base: position 5,841 of record SYKU01000138.1, on the reverse strand, counting down.
ACGGGGAGCAGGACCCTTTCAATTTGCCTTGCGAACGGAAGCCGGTGAAGTTCCGGGTAGTCGCAAGCAACCGGCAAGACGAGTTCGTCTTCCACGCTTCGAACCAATCAACCTTGATACATGCGATTCTGGTTCCCCTGTTGAATGCAACGGTGGATACGCGCTCGGTTCGTATCCCACCCCCGCCCTTGGCCACACAGGGAATAAGGCTTTTGGCGAAGGCGGACAATCCCACGAGATCCCACAAGGGCCTTCCCAACCGTGGCACTGACAGCCATCCTGAAACTGCGCACGGCTCACGTAGCCAATTCTCGCGCGATCTCAACCAACGCGAGCACCCGCCCTTCCATGGCTGCGAAACGTTCATCCTTCGTTTGCCCCAGGTGATAGCGGTAGTATATCTGCTGCAAGACCACCGCAATCTTGAAGATCGCGAACACCTCGTAGTACGCGATCTTCGACACGTCCCTCCCTGTCGCGGCCGCATAACGCGCCACCAACTCCGCGCGCGAGGGCCAACCCTGCATCGTCGTCACCGGGCTGATCGCCTCCCGCCGGCCCAACGGATCCTTCGCCTCGGGCCAGTAACAAAGCAAGATGCCCAGATCGACCAGCGGATCGCCCAGCGTCGACATCTCCCAGTCAAGCACCGCCGTCACTCGCGCCGGATCCGCCGGGTCGAGCATCGCGTTGTCGAGCTTGAAGTCGTTGTGCACCATCGTCGCAGCCGGACTTTCCGGCATGCGCGCCGAGAGCCATTCCATTAACTGATCCATCGCCGGCGACTCACGCGTGCGCGACCGCTGCCAGCGCTCAAACCACCCCTTCACCTGGCGGGCAAGAAAGCCTTCCGGGCGGCCGATGCTCGCGAGAGGCGGTCTTGTGATGTCCACCGTATGCAGACGCACGAGCGTATCGAGAAAGGCCTCGCCCACGCGGCGGCGTAACGCCAAGTCGTCTCCGATTTCCGGCGGGTTTTCGCGGCGGATCACCAGCCCTTGGCGCCGTTCCATCAGGTAAAACGACGCGCCGAGCACGCCAGTATCCTCGCACAGAAGCGCGGGCGCGGGCGCGAGACTGAAGGCTGGATTCAGGGCCTGCAACACGCGGAATTCGCGCGGCATATCGTGTGCCTTCGGCGCTACCGGACCGAGAGGCGGACGCCGCAGCACGAACTCCCGCTCGCCCACGCGAATCAGATAAGTCAGGTTCGAATGACCTCCCGGGAATTGCTCCACCTCAACCGGCGCGCCGGGATAGAATCCCCGCGACGAAAAGTAACGGGCGAGCGCCTCCGTATCGATCCGCTCGTCCGGCCTTTCCGCGATGGTCTCCATCCGACCCATGATATCCTTATGAGGAATACCCTCACATGGAAATCAGTTGAAAGTCGGATTCGTCAGTCTCGGCTGTCCCAAGAATTTGGTCGATAGCGAAGTGATGATGGGGCAGCTCACGGCGCGCGGCCATTCACTCACATCGCGTCCCGAAGAGGCTGACGTCATCGTCGTCAACACCTGTAGCTTTATCGACCCGGCAAAGAAAGAATCCGTCGACACAATTCTTGAGATGGCGGAACATAAGCGTACCGGGAACGCGCGACGGCTGATTGTGGCCGGGTGCCTGGTCGAGCGCTACCGCGGCGACATACGAAAGGACCTCCCTGAGGTCGACGCCATGGTTGGAACCAACGAACTTGACCGTATCGTCGCCTTGTGCGAGGGTGAGACCGGCGGCGTGGCAAATCCCTTCGAACCCTACCTCTATCACGACCTCACGCCCCGCGTCCAGGCCACGCCAAAGCATTTCGCCTACATCAAAATCGCCGAAGGTTGCGACCATCCGTGCACGTTTTGCGTGATCCCTCAGTATCGCGGCGGTTTCCGCAGCCGTCGTTTTGAATCCGTGGTCGCCGAAGCCACGCGCATGTTCGAGAACGGGGTGCGGGAGATCAATCTTATCGGGCAGGACACTACCTGTTTCGGCGAAGATTTCAGCCTGAAGGACGGCCTTGCGAATCTGCTCGCCAGGCTTGCGCAAATCGAGACGCCGCAAGAGAAGTGGGTGCGGTTCCTTTACGCCTATCCGAATAAGGTCACGCAGAAGTTGCTCGACACCATTGCGGAGCATCCGGCACTGGTCAAGTACATCGACATGCCTTTGCAGCACGCAAGCGCCGGTGTCCTCAAGCGCATGAAGCGCGGCTCCTCGGGCGATATTTTCCTGAAACTGATCGAACGCATCCGCCGCACGATTCCCGGCGTCGCCATCCGCACCGGCATGATCGTCGGATTTCCGGGAGAGGGCGATCGTGAGTTCGAAGAATTGTGCCAGTTTGTGGAAGCTGCGAAGCTCGACAGGCTGGGCGTCTTCACCTACTCCGACGAAGATATCAGCGAAAGTTACAGGCTCGACGGAAAAGTCGATAACCGGACTAAATACAACCGCAAGCGAAAGCTGCTCTCCATCCAGCGGCGCATTTCCCGTGCGCGCAACCGGAGTCAACTTGGCGCGGACGTGACAGTGCTGGTTGAAGGCCGCTCGCAGGAGACCGACCTCCTGTGGGAAGCGCGCATGACGACTCAGGCGCCGGAGATCGATGGCGTAGTCCTAATCAACGATTTTGAAGGAAACCCGCCCGCGCCCGGACAGATCCGCAGGCTGCGTATCACCGAGGCGCACGATTACGATCTGGTAGGCACTCTGCTCGACGGCGGATACGACCCGCTCCCGGCAGCGAACCCATTTCCGATCTTGGGCATGGTTTCGAAGGCCCGAGCGTATGAAGTGTCCAATCTGTCGTAAGGAAATCAAACTGAATTCGCCTGAGATGCCATTCTGCAGCCGTCGCTGCCGCGAAGCCGATCTGGGCAACTGGGCAATGGAGAAATACCGGGTTCCCGGACAGCGGGCGGCCCGCGCCGAAAGCGAGCCGGAGGTGGACGGTATGGAGCAAGGTGACACGGAATAGAGGGGCCGATCTCATTTCCACCTGGTTCGGGTGCGGCTACTTTCCGGTTGGACCGGGCACTGTGGGTTCGCTCGGGGCGCTGGCGGTCGCCTACGGTCTCGTCGCATATGCCGACTGGCGGCCCCTTTTTTTTCTCTGGCTGACGGCGGCGGCCACCGCTCCCGCGATTTGGGCGTCGGATCTAACGGCAAGGTCCGGCGCGTGCAAAGACCCGAGTCACGTCGTGGTCGATGAAGTACTGGGCCAGTGGCTGGCGCTCGCGGGCGCGACGGCGTTGAATTGGAAGTCATGGCTGGGGGCGTTCCTGCTGTTTCGCGCGCTTGATATTGCCAAGCCGTGGCCTATCAGGCGGTTCGAGCGGCTTCCGGGTGGAACGGGCATTGTGGCCGACGACTTGGCAGCGGGCGCGGTAGCGGCGCTTGTCTTATTCGGCGCGGGGTGTTTCAATCTTTATTGAATATGGCACTTTGGAAAGATACTAACGGGAAACCGCAAATTGCGAATGTGACGCCGGCCGCGGCCATCGCCGGCGGTGAGTTTCAAATCCGCGGGAAGGGCTTTGCAAAGGCAGAACGCCCCCGCGTGACAATTGGCGACATCACCGCGCCCGTCATCATCGGCTCGGATTCGTTCGTGATCGCGCGTGTGCCGGAGGGCGCTTCCGCGGGCCACTTGGTGGTTGGTAACGGAGAGCAATCGAGCCAGACATGGAACTGCGGCGTCGGCGTACAGATCGCCGACAGCCTGCACCCGGTGGCCAATCCGGCAATCGACCGGGACGGCAATATTTTCAGCACGTTCAGCGGCTCGCGGGGGCAGAAAGTATCAGTCGCTGTGTTCAAGATCGGGCTCAACTACGAGGTGAAACCGTTCATCACGGACGTGATGAACGCGAGCGGCCTTGCGTTCGACCGCAGCGGGCTGCTTTACATTTCCAGCCGCTTCGATGGCGTGATCTATCAGGCAACGCCGAGCGGCAACATGTCCGTTTTCGCCGAGGGCATGGGCGTCGCGACAGGCATGGCCTTCGACGAGGAAGATAACCTGTTCGTCGGCGACCGCAGCGGGACAATTTTTAAGATAAGCAGCAGCCGGCAGATCTTCGTCTATGCTACGATCGAACCCTCGATCGCCGCCTATCATCTTTGCTACGGGCCCGACCGCTATCTTTACGTCACAGGGCCCACAACTTCGAGCTTCGACTCCATCTACCGCGTCTCGCACACCGGTGAAGTGGAAGTCTTTTACCGCGGGCTGGGACGTCCGCAAGGCATGGCTTTTGATGCTGAGGGGCGCCTTTACGTGGCGGCTTCGCTCGGCGGGCGAAAAGGTATCGTGCGCATCGGAGGCAACCGCCAAGCGGAGTTGTTCGTGTCCGGGCCGGGAATTGTAGGTCTCGCCTTCATGCCGTCGCGCGCCATCGTCGCGGCCACGACCAACGCCCTGCACCGTGTCGACGTGGATGTCCAAGGAATGCCCCTACCCTAGCGTTACCGGCCGAAACATGAACGCGGAAATCATCGCCGTCGGTTCTGAGCTCCTCACGCCAAAGCGCGTGGATACGAACTCGCTCTATCTGACGGACCAACTGAACGCGTTGGGAGTAGAAGTTGTCACAAAATCCGTGTTGGGGGACGACCGTGAACGACTGGCTGCGGCCATCGCGCTCGCGGCTTCACGCTCCCAAATCGTCATTCTCACCGGAGGATTGGGTCCGACGGAAGACGATGTCACCCGCGACGCGGCCGCACAGGCTCTAGGACGAGGGCAAACGTTAAGGGAAGAAATCGCCGAACATATCAGGCGACTGTTCGAGCAGCGGCAGCGGAAGATGGCGGAGATTAACCGCCGTCAGGCATATGTACTGGACGGCGCGGAGATCCTTCCGAACGACCGTGGCACCGCACCCGGACAATGGCTTGAGCACAACGGATCGTGCATCGTGCTCTTGCCTGGTCCGCCGCATGAGCTTGAAGCGATGTTCATCAAGCAGTGCCTTCCGCGGCTTCAGCGCGTGGCGCCGAAGCTGGCCATTCGCACCCTGATCATGCGTGTCGCGGGCATGCCCGAGAGCGATCTCGATCAGCTCATCGCGCCCGCTTACAAGAAGTACGAGAACCCGGTCACCACGATTCTCGCGGCGGCGGGAGACATCCAGATTCATCTCCGGGCCCGGTCGGAAACTTTGGAAGAGGCATCCGCGCTCATCGAAGAAGTGCGCAGGCCGATCGAGGACTTGCTCGGCGACCGCATCTATTCGTGGGATGGCGAGCCGATCGAAGTTATTGTCGGCCGCATGCTGCGCGAGCGCCGGGCGACCGTAACGGTGGCGGAAAGCTGCACGGGTGGTTTGCTCTCGGAGAAAATCACTTCCGTTCCAGGCAGTTCGGCCTATTTTGTGGGCGGCTTCGTGACCTACAGCAATCGCGCAAAAATAGATTGGATCGGAGTACCGGAGTCGGTTATTAATCAGTATGGCGCCGTAAGCAAGGAGACGGCCGAGGCGCTGGCGGTCGCCCTGCGCCGACAAACCGGCGCGAGCTACGCGCTTTCGATTACGGGCGTAGCGGGCCCCGACGCGGACGATGCGCCGAAAGGGACGGTCTACACAGGAATCGCGGACGCGCGCGGCGTCGCGGTTGTGCACCGCCAATTCCTGGGCGACCGGGCGAGAGTACGGTCTTTCGCAGCTCAAATGGCGCTGGACCTGCTTCGGAGGCGTATGTTGAGCTAGTACCTAGTTGCACAAGTCAGAGTACTTGGCTTTGGGGCCGGAAGGGAACACGACTGCCTTCTTCCATTCAAACGGCGCTGCCTTTTCGTTGTAGACTTCAACAAAGTCGTCGATCGCTTGCCGCACTTGCCGCGGC
>SYKU01000137.1 GCA_005808865.1 Acidobacteriota bacterium | reverse complement strand
GCGGCATCATGAGGTAACCGGCGGCCGCGCCGGCCAGCGGTATTCCTGCAGGGTGGCTATGCGGACCGAAGCGTCCGCTCCGCACTTCGGGCAGCGGGAACGCAGCGGCTTCCGCAAGGCTTGGCTGAGCTCGTGGCAAGCTGTCAACGGCTAAGCTGGATATCGAGGGCGGTCGGCATTCACCCGGAGCGGAAGGGCTCTCCTGAATTTCGCAATCGAGTGTCCGCTCACGATCGGGCAGCGGCCACGTGACGGGAAGAGAGGATCCCGGTGAGACGCTTGGCGCTATACATCGCAACGGCGAACGCCTGAATTCGTGACGCGCGTAAAGGACCTGGCCCTTTCGTTCATCGGATACTCGCCGTGTTCGCCAATAAGTAGCAGGGCGTCAACGGCGAGCTTCCCGCCGCCGCGGCGCAACGTCTCGGCGATCGTGGGATAGACCTTGAATCCGAATTCCCGAAGTTCGCGCGTCGAGAGATGCTCCTGGTGATGTCGCTTGGTACCAGCGGGGCTAATTGGCTTGCGGCTGACCTGACGCGACGCAAGGGAGTTCGCTCTGCCAAATGCTCGCAGCCTAATGCCCGCGCCGGTTTCAGCCGATCTACAGAGCGACCATGAGGTTCGCTCCGACGCTTTCAGTGTTCGCGCTTTGGGTGTGCGGCCCGCTTCAGGCACTGGATCCCGAAAAGTCCGTCCCAGTTTTCTTTGTTCGACAGGACCGGGCACCGGAGCGCCCCAACTACGTGGTCCGGCTACCGGGGTCATCCGCTCGTTTCGAGGCGGGCGGCTTCCTTCTCAGGTTTCCGCGGGTGGACGTACGTTTATCATTCGAGGGCAGCGAAGGGGAAGTGAATCCCGAGGGAACGGAAACCCTTCCAGGGAAGGTCAATTTGCTGATTGGATCGGACCCTCAGGAGTGGCGCACGGGGTTGGCGGCGCACTCGGCCGTCGTTTACCGGGGCCTGTATCCCGGAATCGACGCTATCTACCGGGGTCACGGAACGCGGCTTAAGGCGGATTTCGTCGTCGGGCCGCGGTCGGATCCGTCGCGGATTCGCCTACGCTACAGCCACCCCGTGCGAGTGGACGACGAGGGTGCACTTGTGGTTTCGACTGGTGCGGGCGAACTGCGGGAGGAAGCGCCCGTGATCTACCAGGAGCGGGAAGGCAAGAGGCTGGAAGTTGAAGGCCAGTACAAAATCCGGTCCGACGGCGCCGTGGGCTTCGAAATCGGCCCCTACGATCACGATCTGGCACTGGTGATCGATCCAACTCTGAGCTACAGCACATTCCTGGGGGGCAGCGCGTTGGACGCCGCAACGGCCATCGCTGTCGATTCAGGAGGCAACGCCTACGTTGCGGGTTGGACGGAATCGAGCGACTTTCCAACCCAGAATCCGCGTCAGGGGCAGAACCTTGGCGGCGTGGATGCTTTCGTCCTGAAGTTGAGCGCAAACGGCGGTTCGCTTGTCTATGCCACGTATCTCGGCGGCCGAGGCGACGACCGGGCCTTCGGGATCGCCATTGACGCCGCGGGCGCCGCCTATATTTGCGGACGGACAAGTTCGGTCAATTTCCCTACCTTATCGGCCGTGCAATCGGCGTTGGGAGGCGGGCGGGATGGCTGGGTCGCTAAGTTGAACGTAGCCGGAACCGCTCTGGTATACAGCACCTTCTTCGGCGGGACCGGCAACGACAGCGCGAACGGTGTCGGTGTGGATAGCGCCGGTAACGCTTACGTGACAGGGGAGACAAACTCAATCAACTTTCAAACGCTTGCCGCGTATCAAGGCACGCAGCGTGGCGGACTGGATGCTTTCGCCGCGAAATTCGGTCCTGCTGGAGCGCTGGTATACAGTACCTACCTTGGAGGCACCGGCGATGACCGGGGCGCGGCGGTCGCCGTCGACTCCGCGGGCAACGCTTACGTTACCGGTGGAACGGACTCGGTTAATTTCCCGGTTCTCAACGCGATACAGCCGGTAAACCGCGGAAGCCAGGATGCTTTCGTCGTGAAACTCGGCACAACGGGAACATTCGCCTATGGCACGTTCATTGGCGGATCGGGAGGAACGGCCGACGCCCCGGAAGCGGGCGCGGGCATCGCCCTGGATGGAGCGGGACGCATTTATGTGTCGGGTTCCACCAGTTCGTCGAATTTCCCCCGCGCAAACGCGCCGCAGGTGGCTTTTGGCGGCGTCTCCGACTGCTTTGTTCTAAGGCTGAGCGCTTCGGGCACGGCCTTCGGGTACAGCACTCTGTTCGGTGGGGCCAGCGCGGATTATTGTGGCGGCATAGCGGTGTCTGCGGGAGGCGTAGCCTACATTGCCGGATATACGGCCTCGAAAAATCTTCCGTCGCTTGGATCTGTTCAAGGCGTCAACGCGGGCGGGCTGGACGCCTTTGTCGCGCGATTTTCGACCACCGGCACTGTGGACTTCGCGACCTACCTGGGTGGCTCCGGGGCGGATAGGGCGACCGCCATTGCGCTCGATGCAGCAGAGGGCATCTATGTCGCGGGGCAGACCCAGTCAACCAATCTACAGCTCTCAAATCCCGTGCAAACGTTCAACGGCGGGCACTTCGGCGCCTTTGCCGTCAAGTATACGAGTACCATCCTGCCGGGAACGGCTTCGGTGATTCCGTCTTCAGGAACGGGGAGCAGCCAGACGTTTTCGTTCGTATTCTCCAACGCCGCCGGAGCTGCCAGCATCGATTCCGTGGACATTATTTTCAATTCTACGCCATCAGGGGCGAATTCCTGCTTTCTCCGGCTCGTTCCATCTGCAAATATTGTAAGTTTGTTCAATGACGAAGGAACACTACTTACAGCAAACTATGCCGGTTCGGCCGGCGTTATTGAGAACTCCCGGTGTGCGATTGACACGGCACTAGCCTCCGTAAGCGCCAACGGACTCAATATAACTTTTAACGTGAATATTGCTTTCAAACCAATATTTGCCGGAAATTGGGATCTCTTCACGCTCGTGTACGGCGTGGGCCGCGATACGGCTGGTTGGCAGCGGCGGGGTTCGTGGACGGTAGTTGCGCCCGTTGGGTACCAGCCACCCGCTGTCCTGGAACTAAGTCCGGCGTCCGGCTCGGGATCCGGCGCGATTTTCCGGCTTGTGCTCTCGGATTCCGACGGATACGGCGACATCGATGTCGCACGGTTTTTGATAAACTCCGCTTTCACGGGAGCGGGAGGCTGTTATCTCGAATACAGCCGCGCGGACGGAAGGGTCTATCTGGCAGACGACTCGTTTGCATCATTTGCCGGCAGCGTTACGCCGGGCTCGGCTGGAACCGTGTCGAACAGTCAGTGTCAACTGAACGGGCCGTCTTCGTCGGTTGCGCTCGCGGGAAACAACGCAATCCTGAGTCTCGCTCTGGAGTTCACAACGGCATTTACCGGCGACAAACTGCTTTATGCCTTCGTAGTTGACACCCACGGACTTACGCGGGGGTGGCAGGGTCGGGGTACCTGGATAGTCAATTCCAGTTCGGGCCGCGCTCCGGCCGTCTCCGGGTCGCCCACCACCGGGATTGGGAGAAGTCAGGTGTTCACTCTTGTGGTGACGGATGCGGACGGCCACAGCGACGTGAGCTTTGGACGAATCATGATTAGTGCGGTGAGGCGCACGTTCAGCGCATGCTACATCCGGTACGATTCTCCAACCGACAGAGTGTATCTGTACGACGACGCCGGAGTTGTCTCTACGTCCCCATACCTGACGCCTGGCATCGCGGGAACCCTATCAAACAGCCAATGCTCCATCGATGGCTTAGGCTCATCGGTAGCCAAAACCGGCAACACAGTGACTTTGAACGTGGCTATAACGTTTACGGCGGCGTTCGTTGGAACCAAGAGCTTCCTTGGTTTGGCATGGGACAGTACAGCGGCGTCGGGTTGGCAGAACCTCGGGTCCTGGACGGTCCAGTGATGAAGTCCGGCGACCCAGTACCCTCTGACGAGGCTCGGCCTCAGACCGACGAGGTGTGTGTCCGGCAACCCCGAAGCTAAGCGGACAATTTGAGAGCGTGGTTCCGGCCGGGCATGGGGCCGGAGCCCGGTTCCGTGACTGGACCGCGAAGCGGAAGGTGGACCGAAGGATCGGTGTCAATCGAAGCCGATGATGAGCGTACCACGCAGCGTGGCCGAAGTGCCGGCCAATCACGTCACCCTAAGTCGAAGGAATCGGCAGGATGTACTCTGATCATATACATACCCTAGTACCTAGTTGCATAAGTCAAAGTACTTGGCTTTGGGGCCGGAAGGGAACACGACTGCCTTCTTCCATTCAAACGGCGCTGCCTTTTCGTTGTAGACTTCAACAAAGTCGTCGATCGCTTGCCGCACTTGCCGCGGC
>SYKU01000136.1 GCA_005808865.1 Acidobacteriota bacterium | reverse complement strand
TTTTGTCGTCGCTCATTTTCACTACGTCATGGTGGGCGGCACGATCATGGCGTACCTGGGCGGCCTGCACTACTGGTGGCCGAAGATGACGGGCCGCATGTATCCGGAGATCCTCGCGAAGCTCGCGGCCCTGACCGTGTTCATCGGGTTCAACCTTACGTTTTTCCCGCAATTCCTTCTGGGCTATCTGGGAATGCCGCGGCGCTACCACGCCTATCCGGAGGAGTTCCAGGTGCTGAACGTGATGTCGACGGCTGGGGCGTCAGTCCTGGCAGTGGGCTATCTGCTGCCCATGTGCTATTTCATCTGGTCCTTGCGGTATGGTAAAGTCGCCGCGGACAACCCTTGGGGCGCAGTCGGACTGGAGTGGCAGACGCTTTCGCCGCCACCGGTTGAGAATTTCGACGAGATCCCGACCGTGACGCACGAAGCTTACGATTACGTTTCCTTGCCGAATGGTTCGGTTGCTCCCAAAAAGGAGGCGCATGTCCGCTGAAGTCCACGAAGCGCTGTTCCACGCCCCACGCGCGCACCAGTTCGATACGGCCGAACAGCAGAGAGACGCATCCACGCTTGGAATGTGGATCTTCCTCGTCACCGAGATCATGTTCTTTGGCGGCCTTTTCTGCTGCTACCTCGTCTACCGTTGGCTCTATCCGGCCGCGTTTGCAGCAGCGAGCCACCACTTGGACGTTGCGCTTGGAGGGTTCAACACCGCGGTACTTATTTGTAGCAGCCTGACCATGGTGCTGGCCGTAAACGCTTCCCAGAACGGCAGGCGGGGGGCGCTTATTGCATTTCTGATACTTACGATTCTCCTCGGAGGAGTGTTTCTCGGAGTGAAAGCGGTCGAGTGGCATCACAAGTTCGTTGACCATCACGTTCCGGGTCCGTCGTTCCATTTCGAGGGGCCGGATGCCAGACAAGTCCAGCTTTTCTTCTCGCTCTATTTCGTGATGACCGGCCTGCACGCTTTGCATATGGTGATCGGAATCGGACTGCTCAGCGTGTTGACCGTCCAGGCGAAACACGGGAAGTTCACGTCCGAATACAACACCCCCGTGGACATGTGTGGGCTATATTGGCATTTCGTCGACTTGATCTGGATCTTCCTATTCCCGTTACTTTACTTGATCGATCGCCACGCGAAGTGAGACGCATGTCCGAACACACCATATCAACGAAGAGCTACTACCTGGTTTTTCTTGCCCTGATGGCGGGAACGGCGTTGACGACATGGGTCGCGTTTTTCGACCTGGGTTGGCTCAACACGCCGGTCGCGTTGAGTATCGCCTGGACCAAGGCAATGCTTGTGGTGCTTTACTTCATGCATGTGAAACAGAGCACGAAGTTGACCAAAGTGGTTGCCGCCGCTGGCGTTTTCTGGCTGTTGCTCCTGCTGGGGCTTACGATGGGAGATATCGTAACTAGAGGCTGGCTGGGGTTTCCGGGGAAGTGAGTGGTGGACGACGGGGGGCTCGAACCCCCGACCCCCGCATTGCGAACGCGGTGCTCTCCCAACTGAGCTAGTCGCCCACGCGACTGACACTTATAATATATCATGACCGAAGGCGTGGAACTCTCGCACCAACTGGAGAAGATGAGGCGGGATTGGGACGAAAGGGCCCGCGAGAATGCGCGGTATTACGTCGCGACGGGTAAGACGGACTGGACCGACGAAGAGTTCTTCGCATCGGGCGAACGCACCGTGGCCGAGGAAATCCTGACCGACATGATCAACGTATGTCAGGGCAGGGAACCGGGAAGGATGAAGGTCCTCGAAATCGGGTCGGGCGCCGGTCGGATCACGAGAGCGCTCTCAAATCTGTTCGGCGAAGTTCACGCCGTGGACGTGAGCGGTGAAATGGTACGCCAGGCGCGCATGGCGCTGGCGGACAGGCCGAACGCTCACGTTTATCAGAACAACGGGACGGACCTCGCGGTGATTCCCGGCGGCGGCTTCGACTTCGCTTTCTCGACTATCGTGTTCCAGCACATTCCGAGCCGCGAAGTGATCGAAAACTACGTGCGGGAGGTGCACCGGCTGCTGCGGCCGGGAGCATTATTCAAGTTCCAGGTTCAGGGCGACGCGACGCTGACGACCGCGCCCGACGATACCTGGTTGGGCGTGCCATTCTCGGACGCCGATGCCGTTTCGATGGCTGAGCGGTGCGGCTTCGAACCGCGGTACCGGCACGGAGCCGGAGAGCAATATTTCTGGCTTTGGTATTTCAAGCGGTAGGGTCTTGACGATTTCGCCGCCAGCCGCGTGCCGGCAGCTGGGGCCGCGCGTAACCAAAGCGATGGCGGACGCGGACCAGGCAAGGCGCGCTCGCCGTCACGGCTGCTTCGATTGTTTGAAATGCTTCTTCGCCTTATCCGCCTGCCCCAGGCGTCGATGAAGTAGTCCAGGTTGATACTGAACCACTGAACCGTCCCGGCGTCCGGCATCTATTCCGCCGCTTTGTCACAACTGCGAACCGGAATTTCATACTGTTCTATTCCCGGCAATGGCCAAAGACATCCGTCGGGAGTGATACCTGCCGAATTTGCCGCCACCAGGAAGAGAATTTCCAGGGATTTCCGGGAGATTCGAAGTGTCAGGGGCGACGCCTGACTGCAGACGGCGGTCACGAATGTGCCTGGGTTCTTGCTACGGCTTGGCCGCGTAGTAGCCTTTGCGTGCCTGTACCTTGAGGTTCTTGTCGGCCAGCCGAAGTTCGATGTGGCGGAACCCGCCGGGAGAACCGCCCTCTCTCGGCGTATAGCCGATTGAATACTGGCTGCGCATCTCTTCCTGAATTTGCTTGAAGATCTGATCGAGGGAGTTCTTGCGGCCCACGTGGTGAACGCGCCCGCCGGTTTCCTCGGACATCTTCCTCAAATCGCCGTCGCTGCCATGTATGCCGTAACCTCCGCGTCCCATGTAGGCGCGGTTGTCAACGTAGTAGATGCTGTAAATGATCGAGTCAGCCTTCTGTGCGGCTTCGATCGCGGCGGAGCGGTCAAGGCTGCTTCCCTGGTCGTCGCCGTCCGTGATCAGGACGATCGCCTTCCGCCCAACCTCGCTTGCCATGCGCTCGGTTGCGGCCAGATACACGGCGTCGAACATCACCGTGCCGCGAGGCCTGCCGGCGGTCGGCACGGGACCTGGGTGTAGTCCTCCAACACCCGCATTGAGACGCAGCCTGTCAAGCCCCTCGTGAAGAAGCTTCAGAGAATTCGTGGAGTCCTGGAGCAATTCGGATTCCGCGCCGAAGCTGATGAGAAATGCCATGTCCTTCTTGCGGAGAACCTGCGAAAAGAACTGATGGGCGGCCTGACGCTCCTCCCCGATCAGGTTGGCCTGGCTGCCGCTAACATCCACCAGAAGACCGATCGTAAGGGGGAGGTCGGTATCGCGCGTGAAGTACTTTATCTCTTGCTGCCTCCCGTCCTCGAAAAGCGTGAAATCGTCCTTCGTGAGCGTGCCGATGAGCCCGCCCTTCTTGTCGCGAACGCTGCACAGGATGTTGACCAGGTTCACGTCCACCCGGATAGGCGCGGGCAAATCCTGCTGCGGAAAGGCGGCGTGCCCGGCAAACGCCGCAAGCAGCCCCACTGCCGTAATCCATCGCATATTCATTACAATGACAGAGACGCGGCGCAAGGGGAAGTTGTTTCTTCCGGAGAGTGTAATGCGAAAGATTGTCAGTCACTTGAAGAAGTCGGACCCGGTGATGAGTGGTATCGTGGATGCCGTGGGGGCCTATAGGATGGCCTTCCTCGATCCCTGTTTTTCGTCTCTTGCGCGCTCCATTGCCTTTCAGCAGCTAAGCGGCACGGTGGCGCGCGTGATCTACGGACGCCTGGAGGCCGCCGTCAAGTCAGGTGGGATGACGCCGGAAGGAATATTGCGGTTGCGTCCGCAACGCATGCGGTCTCTGGGTCTTTCGAAGCAGAAGACGGAGTACATCCGCGATCTGGCTCGGTGCACGCGCGACGGTATCATCGTGTTTGAAGATCTTCCGCGCATGACGGATGAGGAAGTGATCACCTGTCTGACCCAGGTGAAAGGAATCGGCGTCTGGACGGCGCAGATGTTTCTCATGTTCGCGCTTGGCCGGCAAGACGTGCTGGCTTTTGGCGATCTCGGTATCCAGACGGCCATCAAGAAGGCCTACGGAATGGAGGCGCTGCCGAAACCAGCGGAAGTCGAAGAGATCGGCGCGAAGTGGAAGCCGTACCGCACGGCGGCCTGCTGGTACTTGTGGCGCAGTCTGGAGGTAAAAGGCGGAGCCTTGTGACTCAGGCGTAGTAAGCTGAAGTCTGTCATGGAACTAAAGTCGATTCGACTGGAAATACCGGACGGCGGGAACCTCATCGTGGGGCAGACGCACTTCATCAAGACCGTGGAGGACGTTTACGAGGCGCTTGTGAACACCGTCCCTCAAATGAAGTTCGGCATTGCGTTCAACGAAGCATCGGGGCCGTGCCTTACGCGCAAGGATGGCAACGACCCGGACCTGACTGCGCTCGCGGTCCGCAACGCGTCCGCCATCGCTGCGGGGCACATCTTCGTGATCGCGATGCGGGACGGTTATCCGATCAACGTCCTTGGGCGCATCAAGGAAGTACCCGAGGTGTGCTCGATCTATTGTGCCACTGCGAATCCGCTTGAGGTTATCGTCGTCGAAACGGAGCAGGGCAGGGGCATTTTGGGAGTAGTGGACGGCTCGCCCCCGAAAGGCGTGGAGAACGAGCACGAAGCGCAGTTCCGGCGGGATTTTCTGCGCAAGATCGGATACAAGCGTTGACCATCGGAAACGAAGAACAGCTTGAGGAAGTACTGTCGCGGCCTGGCGAGGCCGACGCGGCGGCGATGGCCGCAATGCAGGGAGACCTGCTGCTGCTGGGCGTAGCGGGAAAGATGGGGCCCAGCCTTGCGCGCCGGGCGCGGCGGGCATGCGAGGCGGCGGGTGTTTCGAAACGCATCGTGGGCGTGGCGAGGTTTTCAAATCCCGGTGCGCGGCGGCAATTGGAGGAATGGGGCGTTGAGACCATCGCCGCGGATTTGCTGACGCCAGGGGCACTCCGGGCGCTACCGGATTTCGAGAACGTCGTCCACATGGCGGCGCGCAAGTTCGGGTCTACGGGAGGCAGTGAATACCTGACGTGGGCGATGAACTGTTATCTTCCAGGCCGCGTGGCTGAACGGTTCCGTCATTCCCGCATCGTGGCGTTTTCCTCGGGTAACGTCTATCCGTTTTCTCCCTTGAGGCGAGGCGGTCCGGTGGAATCCACGCCGATGGTCCCCGTCGGTGAGTACGGAGTAACGGCGCTCGGCCGCGAGAGGATATTCGAACATTTCTCGAGGGCCAACGGGACACCGGTGACAATCCTGCGGCTGAACTACGCGATCGATCTGAGATACGGTGTTCTGTTGGACGTGGGGCAGAAGGTATTTGACCGGCGCCCGGTGAACCTCGCGATGGGGCACGCGAACGTGATATGGCAGGGTGACGCGAATTCGATCTGCCTCCGTTCGTTTGCAGTCGCCCAGTCGCCGCCCTTCGTCCTGAATCTGACGGGGCCTGAGACCGTGTCGATCCGGTGGGCCGCGCAGCGCTTCGGCGAGCGCTTCGGCATCGAGCCCGAATTCGAGGGGGAAGAGGAGGAGACGGCGTTGCTCAACAATGCCGCGCGCTGCCACCGGCTGTTCGGATATCCAAGCGTCAGCGTTGAAGAGATGATCGAGTGGGTAGCCGACTGGATCGGCATGGGCCGCGCGACCCTTAACAAGCCTACGCATTTCGAAGCGCGCGACGGAAAATTCTGATGGTTATTCCGGCGCACCCGTTGGCGCTGACAGCGGAGCGGAAGCTCGACGAACGCAGGCAGCGCGCGCTCACGCGATATTATCTGGCGGCGGGCGCTCAGGGCGTGGCGGTAGGCGTTCACACAACGCAATTCGAGATCCGCGAACCCCGCTTCGGTTTGTACGAGCCGGTGCTCACGCTGGCGATGGAAGAAATGCGCGGCCGCGGGGTGAAGAAAGTCGCGGGCATAGCCGGGCCTCGCGCTCAGGCGCTGGCGGAAGCGCGGTTCGCGAGGGATTGCGGTTATGACGCAGGGCTACTGAGTCTTGGCGCGCTGCGCACCTCGCCTGTCGCGGAGTTGCTGGAACATGCGCGCCTGGTGTCGGAAGTAATCCCGGTTTTTGGATTCTACCTGCAGCCCGCTGTAGGCGGACGTATTCTCCCGTACGAATTCTGGCGCGCATTTTTTGAGATCGAGGGAGTGGTTGCTGTCAAGATCGCACCCTTCAACCGCTATCAGACGATCGACGTGATCCGCGCTCTGGCCGAGTCCGGCCGCGCGGGAAGCATCGACGTCTATACCGGAAACGACGACAACATTGTGATGGATCTGCTGACGCCATTCCGGTTCGGAGGCGTCACGGTGCGAATGAAGGGCGGGCTGCTGGGGCACTGGGCGGCGTGGACGGAACGCGCGGTCAAGTTGGCAGCCCGGGCGTTGGCGGAGGATGCACCTCAAGCGGAGTGGCTGACGCTAGCCGCGGAGGTGACCGACGCGAACGCCGCTTTGTTCGACGCGGCAAACGGATTTCACGGCTGCATCGCCGGCATTCATGAGGTCCTACGGCGGCAAGGGCTGCTTGCGGGGCGGTGGTGTCTGAATCCGGCGGAAGATTTGTCACCCGGCCAGATGGATGAGATCGATCGCGTGTGCCGCGCTTATCCGCATTTGAGCGACGACGCGTTCGTGCGGGAGCATCTCCACGAGTGGCTTCATTAGGGGCCGCCTGCTATCCTGAATCTTCCCACTTTATGGCGAGAGTATTCCCCTTTCAGGCCTATCGTTACACAGCGAAGGCGGGCGACACCGCGAATCTGGTGACGCAGCCCTACGACAAGATCTATCCGGCCATGCGCGACCGTTATCTCGCGGCGAGTCCGTACAACCTGGTTCGCATCGTTCTCGGTGAAGCGCACCCGGATGATTCGGAATCGGACAACGTCTACACGCGCGCGGCAGACTATTTGAATCGCTGGATCGCGGAGGGAGTGCTCGCCCAAGACGCCGAGCCTAGTCTGTTTGCCTACTATCAGGAGTTCGAAGTTCCGGGCACGGGCGAGTGGGTGATGCGGAAAGGCCTCATCGCGTTGGGCGCTCTCGAAGCGTATGCGAATGGCGTGATCTACCGGCACGAGCAGACGCTTTCAGGTCCGAAAAAGGACCGGATGGAGTTGCTGCGGTCCACGCGGGCGCATCTCGAGCAGTTGTTTCTAATGTATCAGGACCCGGATGGCGCGGTTGACCGGATTCTCGATGTAGCAGCCGCCGGTCAGCCCGAGTTGGTGGTTACGGACGAATATGGCGCGCGTCACAGCCTTTGGCGGCTTTCCGATGCAGCCGCGATCGCTCGAATTCAGATGCTGATGTCCGATAAGAAGCTGATTATCGCGGACGGCCATCATCGCTACGAGACGGCTCTGGCGTTCTCGCAGGAGCACGCCGACCTTCCGGGCGCTGATCGCGTCGTGATGACGCTGGTCAACATGCACTCGCCCGGGTTGAGGATTTTGGCCACACACCGTGTGATGAGTGGTCTTGCGGGGTTCGACCTGCACGCATTTCTGGCGCGCGTTGAGGGGTTTGCGGTCAGGGAACTCGCATCCCTGAGCGATTTGAAACGCGCATGGGAGGAAGGCGAGGGCCGGGCGATCAGTGGAGTAGCGAGCGGGCGCAAGCTGTACATGTTGGACGGAGGACCGACAGCCGGACGGCTCGACGTGAGCGTGTTGCACGAGGCGCTAATTCATGGCGCTCTCGGCGTGACGGCAGAAGAGGTGCGCGAGCAGAAGAACATTCACTATGTTCGAGGTCTCGATGCCGCGTATGATGAAGTGCGCTCGGGCGCCGCGCAGATCGGGTTTCTCCTCAAGGCGACCTCTCTCGATCAGGTGGCGGAAGTTTCGTTCGGCGGCGGCGTCATGCCGCAAAAGTCGACCGACTTCTATCCGAAGCTGCTGTCCGGTTTGACGGTGTACAGGTTCTAGGTTGGCTTAGCGGCACGGGGTTGAGCGAGGCGGCCCACGGGGAGTCCCCGCATTCTATAACCTCAGGATCACAATCATTTATCGGCAGGTGAGGAGCGAAGGCTGGCAGATTCGCGCTATTGCCCAGCCATGCAGCGCGCTGTTCTCCCTGCAATTCGATTAACCCGCGTAGACTGCCGCGCCATGATTCAGCAGGTACGCAAGTGCACATCGCGGATGAGTTGCTTTGGGCGTTTCCCGCCCACCAGCAAGGGGTTCGAGAGAACCGTATCGTAGTCCAGAATGAATCGAAGCGAGGCCTCCCTGATGAACCGATAGTTCAGCTTCGAGCGCGCGATGTGGTTGTTGAAAATGGTTTCGCGTGCCGTGCAAAGGCGGCTCCAAATGTATATCTCCCTGAGCTCAAGTCAAGCCTGGAGGAAGGACGTATCGTAGAGTTTGACGCTGCCGTCCGCCGGGCAAGAGACGGAGCCAAACCGGATGCGGGATTGTAGTTGATCCCCGTCCCTGTGGGCGAACGACCCTTGGATGCCCGCACGCTTCCATCACTCGGAGTACAGGAACAGCTCGGTCCTGGTATAGCGGAAATCCGACGCGCCGACTGGCGAATGGGATGCGGTCGTTTCGTAAGCATGCTCGCCAGAGAAACGGGTTTGGCGGGAGCCGGGCGGCGAGGCTCGCCGTTCGTCTGGTATCGCAGCCGTTAGCTCAAGCAAATGATCGTGCAGGGGACGAGACCAGGTTTCGAGCCATGCCGCGCGCGCCGCGCGGTCAGTCTCACGCAGGACCCGGTACGAATCGCGGGCCGGCCGGAATTTTGACCTCGCGCGAGCTGCCGCGTTCGCGAATAACCAACTGGCCGCCGCGATGCGTCACGCGGTCGACGCCCCTGAAGTCTGGCGGTACCTTGACAAGAAACGCAGCGTAAGTACGCGTGGCACTTTCTCCAGCGTCGAGGTAGGTGAATGTGGGCCGGTCGAATACGTACGGTTTCTTTGTCAACACCGGGAATGGCTGGTGCAGGCCGGTGGTCCCGAACTCCAACCCGCGTGCGAGCGGCCTGCCCTTGTCAACATGACGCCAGATGTTCAGCCATGGGTAGTCGGCGGTTTTCCAGATGTAGCCGAGCAGCAGTTCCTTCGATGCGTTGACCGCGGTTACCCATCCGAGTTCCTCGTCGACGACAAAGGAGACCACGTTCGGATCGGGGTCATTCGTGAGGCGCCGCAGGTCAACCGGTTTTCCCTTGTTGATCGCGGCCGGCCAGCGAAGTTCAGGTTTTTCGGGATTCGGCATCGGGCTGGACTGCATCAAGCCACGCTGTGCGTTCGAGTCCACCACCGTCGTTTCGTCGAGGAAGGGAGGTCCGATAGAGGGATGCTGTACCATGTTGTACACGCGGCCGAGCTTATTGCGGTTGGTGACCGTTTCGCTGACGCCAAACAGGCCGGACGCTCCCGAGAGACGGATCGTTCTGCGGACGTCGAGGCCCGCCATGGGGAGCGAGGCATCCATTCCGGCGGCCACCCACCCGTCGCCGCGTTCGGCGGCGCCTGACTGCTTCCAGCGGACTCGAGTGGCCTCGCCGTGAAACGGCATTCCGTTGCGAAGTTCCGATTCGGAGGGCTGGCCCCAGCGGTCCAGGCAGATGAAGTGCGCCATGGGACGCAACTCCTTTTCCGAGTCCGCGGGG
Organism: Acidobacteriota bacterium; assembly: GCA_005808865.1. Classification (GTDB taxonomy): domain Bacteria; phylum Acidobacteriota; class Terriglobia; order Bryobacterales; family Bryobacteraceae; genus SYKU01. The sequence continues at coordinate 4,551 of SYKU01000136.1, read as the reverse complement.
CCGATCCACCGCAACGGATTCAAGCCGCCGGCGCCTAGATGGAAATCGACGATGGAGCCGCCGCCGAGATCGATTACGACCTTCGCGGAAGGGCTTTCGAGTACGACCGCCGGACGGCCATTCACCCTCTCTTCAGCGTGCACACTCGTTGTAGCAAGGATCATCAAGCATACTCCGCGGGGAGCGAGGAAACGGATACGCGTATTTCGCATGAAGGGAATGATACCGCAGATGCGAGCAGGACGGATGCGAAGGGCACGGAACAACCGGAAGGATTGAGTCCGGACGGTTGCGGACGCCTTCTTGAAGCGAACGATACGCTGGGGGCCGGAGCCAGTACGTGCTGCAATTGTATTCGACGGGCGATCCAAGCTATAGCCCTATCAAGCGCCCTACCGGATTGCGCCAAGTGGCGGCGCGGGAAAACCGTACGCCCGCCTGAGCACATATGCAGGATCACGTCTGGCCGCACCGGCATCGCCGGCGTGAAACCGGCCCGAGGTCATGAAAACCGCCGCCATGGCAGGCTCGGCCCTCAATCAGCTCTTCGAGCGCAGTGCACGGAGCACGCTATGCCGGCGAGGTGCTTGTAACCGGACCCATTGTCTCCCGGTATTCAGGCCCGAGGCATTCGAATTCCGGTTTCGCCTTGCGCCTCGATTGTGAAGGCCGGCGCCTTCGTGGTCTGGTTCTCCCTTTGCCCGGATGCTTACCGCGCGGGATGCGGCGAAGCGGGCCTGCGGTGTGGATGCTGAATTCGCCGTTACCACTGTGCTCGTTCGCGCCAACTTTGCGATTGACGGTGCAGCGCAAGATCTTCATTGTCGGCCCTTCGAGTTCGCGATTACCAACGAGCGCATCAGACCAAACTGAGCAAATTCCTCGCAATACCGGCGGCGTGCCAAGACGCGCTATAATCGCGTGCGTGAAACCGACCCGAAGACAGACTATTGCCGCAACGGCAGGTGGCATGCTTTCCGCTTGCGCATCGAAGCGCCGCCCGAACATCTTGTTCATCATGACTGACGATCAAACCGTCAACGAGATGAGTTGCGCGGGAAACAGGATACTGAAGACTCCGAACATCGACAGGATCGCCGACGAGGGCGTGCGCTTCTCGAATGCATTCGTCACCAACTCGCTTTGCGCGCCGAGCCGTGCAACGGCTCTCACAGGCTGCTATTCCCATATCCATGGGGTGAAGGGGAATTCGGAGATGAAAGGGCAGGTCGAGAAGATCAACCCCGCAATTCCCACCTATCCGCAACTGCTGCAGAAGGCCGGATACAAGACCGCTGTTGTGGGCAAGTGGCACCTGCAGGACGATCCGAAGGGGTTCGATTATTCCTGTGTGCTCCCCGGGCAGGGCGTTTACGACGACCCAGAGTTCATAGAGAACGGGGTGAGGAGGAAGATTGCCGGATATGCGACGGATATCACTACCGATCTGGCTCTCGGCTTTCTTGCCAAGGTGGGCAAGGACCCGTTCTGCCTCCTCTACCAGCATAAAGCGCCCCACCGCCCGTTTAAGCCCGCCGCGAGGCATCAGGCGATGTTCGAAAAGGTGGAGATTCCCTATCCCGATACGTTTAACGACGAATACGCGACGCGGCGTCTGGCGAAGGAAGCGGAGGATATGCGGTTCGATGTAAGCCTAGCTGGAGACTACAAGGATCTACCTGCGAATTTCTCGCCCGAAAACAAGAAAAAATGGCTCTTTCAACGCATGGTGAAGGACCACTATCGCGCAGTACTTGGCGTTGATGAGAACCTCGGCCGCGTACTGAAGTACCTGGATGACAGCGGCCTGGCGAAGGACACCTTGATCCTCTACACATCGGACAACGGGTATTTTCTCGGCGAGCACGGATGGTATGACAAGCGCTTCATGTATGAACCGTCGCTGCGCGTGCCGCTGCTCATGCGCTACCCGAACGGGTTCCGAAGCGGCGCGCTCGACGATCACATGGTACTGAATATCGACATCGCGCCCACGATTCTCGATTTCGCCGGCGTCCCGGCCCCGGCCACGATGCAGGGAAGAAGCCTCCGTCCGCTCCTCGAGGGAAATCCGCCTAACGATTGGCGCACGTCGATCTACTACAGCTATCACGAGAATTCCTGGGCGCTCGCAAACAAGGACAAAGATGCACGGTCCGACCCCAGCTTCGAATTTTTCACGCCACATCGCGTGGGCCCTCACCGTGGAATCCGCACGAGCCGGCATAAGCTGATCGAATATTACGGAGAGGATATGACGTATTGGGAATTGTTCGACCTGGAGAGCGACGCCAACGAGTTAAAGAATTTATACGAAAATCCGACGCTCAGCCCCGTTACCTATCGATTGAAGCAGGAGTTGTCCGCTTTGCGCGCGGAATATAAGGACAACGGATGAACCGCCGCGAACTGCTTCAACTCATCGGTTCGGGGTCTCTCGTGAGCGCCGGCCGTGCCGCCGGTCGCATCACCTTGACCGGCCTGGAGATCTTCAACGTTCCGGTAAACCGGCGTGGTAACTGGATTCTTCTGCGTGTCTCGACGAGCGCGGGAATCACGGGCATCGGCGACGCGTCCCACGGAGGGGCGGAGGCAACGAAGATCCCACTCATCCGTCAGTTTTTCGAGACAGTTAAGGGACGTTCGGCGTACGACGTCGAGTACTTGCGCACCTCGGCCGAATCGACCATCGCGAAGCGGCGCTCGGTGGCGGCCGTTGCGATGAGCGGTCTCGAACAGTGTCTATGGGATATTCAAGCGAAGGCGGCGGGTGTTCCGGCGTGCGACTTGTTCGGCGGACGCTTGCGGTCACGTATTCGAAACTACGCGAATATCAACCGCTCGACCGGGGACCGTGTACCCGCCGCGTTCGCGGCAAACGCAGAGCGGGCCGTGGCCGCCGGTTTCGATGCGATCAAACTTGCTCCCTTCGACGGGATGCCGCATAGGGAAACAGATCAGGCACGCAGAGCTGCGTTCACGAAGACGGGGCTCGAGTGCGCCATGGCTGTTCGTAGGGCGATTGGCCCGAATCGCGATCTGTTGATCGACGGACACAGCCACTTCGCCCTCCAGGACGGTCTGGAGCTTACGCGGAGTTTCGAGGCGCTCAACCTCTTCTGGCTCGAGGAAGTGACTCTTCCGCCGGATTTGCCCGCAATCAATCGCGCCGCGAAGATGCCAACCGCAGGCGGCGAGGCCATCTACGGCGTGAAGGGTTTCCTGCCTTATGTCAAGGCCCAGTGCGTGGATATTGTTATGCCGGACGTGAAGTACTGCGGCGGCATGCTTGAGCTGAAGAAGATTTCTGCGTTGGCGGAAGCCGCCGGGTTGACGGTTGCACCACACGGGCCGGCAAGCCCGGTCGGCAACATGGCAGCTGCTCATGTCTGTGCGTCGATACCGAATTTTCATATACTCGAGTTCTCGTTTGGCGAGGTTCCCTGGCGCGAGGAGGTAATTGAACCTCCGGAGCGGATGGAGAAGGGATATCTCACGCTCTCTGAGAAGCCCGGCCTTGGGATCGCGCTGAATGACAAACTGGTGGGAAAACACAAGGTGGCGGTCTAGATGAATGAATTCTCGCGGAGGACGATGCTGACCGGCGCGGCCGCGGCCCCTCTCGGCTCTTTATCCGCGCAGGAAACGGCGCAACGGCTGAATCTGATCCACATAGGGGTCGATACTTGGGGAGCGGAGTGGCTTGGCTGCTTCGGGCATCCTACCGTGCGGACTCCGAACGTCGACGCGCTCGCGGCGAAGGCCGCGGTTTTTACGGAAGCGTTCCCGGAAGTCCTGCCGACGATACCGGCGCGGCGCGGGATCTATACGGGCAGGCGTATCTTCCCGTCGGATCTTGTATTGCAACGCGACGATCAGGTGAAGATCCGCGGCTGGCACCCACTCTACGCCGAGGACGTGACCATATCTGAGACGCTAAAAGCGGCGGGATACGTCACGTCGTTCGTTTCCGACGTCTATCATCAGTTCAAGCCGGACAAGAATTTTCACCGGGGTTTCGACGCGTGGCATTGGGTGCGCGGCCAGGAGGCCGACCGAGTGGAGACCGGTCCCCGCAGCGCGATCAGACTCGACGACTACCTTCACCGTTCACAAACTGGCACCGGACCCCTCCAGTACCTGCTCAATCGCAAGGATTGGAAGACCGAGGACGACTGGACCTGCGCCCGCGTGTTTCGCGAAGGCGCACGGTGGCTGCGAAACAACGCGGCGGAGAATCAACCTTTCTATCTGCACCTGGAATCTTTTTCCCCGCACGAGCATTGGGACCCGCCGGAAGACTATTACCGCGCGTACATGAAGAGCGATTACAAGGGCCCCCGGCTGATTGCGCCGCCACCGGTCACCAAGAACATGACGCCCGTCGAAGTGGAACACGTGCGGGCGCTCTACGCCGGTCTTGTTACGTTCGTGGACGCACAGATCGGCAAGTTTATCAAACAAGTGGAATCGCAAGGGCTGTTGAAGAACACGATCATTGTCTTCGTCGCCGATCACGGAACTTTTATGGGCGAACAGGGCCAGTTACAC
>SYKU01000135.1 GCA_005808865.1 Acidobacteriota bacterium | reverse complement strand
GCGGCATCGGCCCGGCTGGCAGGCGCCCGTATCGGTGCGGTGCGGCGTCACGGAAAGTTCATCGTCGTCGAACTGAGCGGCGGCGCGAATCTCGTCATTCATCTCGGAATGACGGGTAGGTTGTTGCTCGACACAGCCGCGGAACCGGGGCGGCACACGCATGCGGTCTTTACGCTCGATGGAGGCTTCCTGCTGTACGACGACATTCGCCAGTTCGGACGCATAGAGTTCGCGGAGGGGCTTCCACGGCGAACCGCCGCGCTAGGGCCGGATCCGCTCGAGATCGGCGGTCATGAGTTTCTGTGGCGGCTGCGCAGCCGCCGTTCGAAAATCAAGCCGCTGCTCTTGAATCAGACGTTCCTTCGCGGGTTGGGCAATATCTATTGCGATGAGGCGCTGTTCCGTGCCCGCATTCACCCACGCGCGATTGCATCGCGCTTAAGCCGCGACCGCGCGCTGCGGCTGCTGAAGGCGATCGTCGAAACGCTCGAAGAGTCGATCGCAAGCCGCGGATCATCCGTCTCGGATTACGTGGACGCAGATGGGCACAGGGGCAGTTTCCAGTTGCGCCATCGCGTCTACCAAAAAACGGGCGAGCCGTGCGTCGAGTGCGGCACGCCCATCCGGCGGATACTGGTCGCGCAACGCGGGACGCATTTCTGCCCGCGATGCCAGCGAAATTAGCCAAACATGAACCTGATCCAATTATTTGATCTCTCTCTCGTGGGCCGTGGCGGCAAAACGGCGCTCGAATTCGAAGGTGCGAGTTTCACTTTCGCGGAATTGGATGCCCGCGCCAATCGCATGGCAAGCGCGCTTGCCGTGCGTGGCTTCAGGCCGGGTGACCGTTTGTGCGTCCAACTCGCCAACTCCGTCGAGATGATCGATCTCTACCTCGCCTGTCTCAAGACCGGCGTGATCTTCGTTCCCGTAAACATCCTGTACCGTGATCGCGAGGTTCGGCACATCGTGAGCGACGCGGAGCCGCGTCTTTTCGTGACGGCGACTGAAGTGGTGGAACTCGCGTGCGAGGCCGCCGCGCTTCCCTCGGATCGCCCCGCCGCACCGGCGCTCGATGGCGACGCGCCCGCGGGAATCATCTACACGTCCGGAACCACCGGGGCCTCGAAGGGCGCGGTGATCACGCACAATAACTTTGCCGCGAACGCCTTGAACCTGCTTGCGTGCTGGCAGATTACCGAAGCGGATAGGCTGCTGCTCGCCATTCCTCTGTTTCACGTCCACGGCCTCGGCAACGGCCTGCACGCGTGGCTGATCTCGGGTTGCCGCGTGCGGCTGCTCAACCGTTTCGAGCATCAGAAGGCCGCCGCTGAGTTTCTCGACTTCCGCCCCACGCTCTTCTTCGGAGTACCCACGATTTACGTGCGGCTACTCGATCTGCCCTCGGAAGCCGCCCTTGAAATCGGCGCCTTCATGCGACTGTTCGTTTCCGGTTCCGCCCCCTTGCCCGCGCAGGTGCTTGAGGATTTCGAAGCCCTTTACGGCCACCGCATCCTGGAGCGATACGGGATGACGGAGACGCTTATGAACATGGGGAATCCCTACATCGGTGAGCGCCGCGCCGGGACCGTCGGTCTGCCATTGCCGGGCGTTTCGGCGCGGGTGCTCGACCCCGAAGGACGGCCCGTGCCTGATGGGCAGAGCGGCGAATTGTACGTCAAGGGGCCGAACGTTTTTCCAGGGTACTGGAGACGCAAAGAGGCCACGCGCACGGCGTTTGAGGATGGGTACTTTCGGACTGGCGATATCGCGTTGCGCTCCCCGGACGGTTACTTTACGTTGCAGGGCCGCAAGAGTGACCTGATCATCTCCGGAGGATTCAATATCTACCCGCGCGAAATCGAGGAGTTCCTGCTTGAGCAGGAAGGGGTGAAAGAGGCCGCGGTCGCGGGCGTGGCGGACCGCGTTCGCGGCGAGGTTCCCGTGGCCTACGTTGTGATTGGCGAAGGATTCGACGCCGCTGCTGTTGACGCGAAGTGCCGCTCGGCGCTCGCGTCGTTCAAAGTGCCGCGTGCGTTCATCCCGGTGGACAAACTGCCCCGGACCGCTCTTGGGAAGGTGCAAAAGCACCTTCTTCCGCGGCCTACTTCAACGTCCGGATCCTGATATTGCGGAACCACGCCTCGTCATTGTGGTTCTGAAGGGAAATCTGCCCCTTCCTGACTGGCTGTTTGACAAGAAGTTCGTAGACTTTCGACTCGGGACTCCAGCGCTTTGCCGCGCTTTGGGCGATGAGGCTCGAACTGAGATCGGCGTCCACCACCTTTACTCCGTTGAGCCAATGCTCGACGTGGGCGCCCTTCACCAGCAGCCGCGACGAATTGAACTCGCCTGTGGGTTTTGCCGTCTGCCTGACCGGCGCGACAACATCGTAAAGCGCGCCAGAGGTATGGCTTCCGCCGCGGCGGCCGTCGGGGTGTCTCTCGTTGTCGATACACTGGTACTCGAAGCCGACCACGTAATCGTGTCCGTTATCCCCACGCTTATTAACGCGGTTTTTGTATGCGAGCGCCACCTGATCTTCAAATTTCGTGCCTGGAGGATCTTCGACCCAGAGGTGGTCCTGGATGCGGTACTTGACGCCGCTGTTGCCGCCCTCGGAAATGCGCCAGTCGAAGACGAGCTCGAAGTTCTCGAAACGGTCGCGGGAGAACAGGTCTTCTCGCAAGCGAGGTTTGCTGGTAGCCTTCAGGCAACCGTCGGCGATGACGAACGAGTCGCCCGGCGGCGATTTTCGAGCCGGATCTTCCCAGCCCGCAAAAGTTTTGCCGTCGAAAAGTAACGTCCAGCCATCGGCTTTTTCCTTCGGAGTAAGCTGGTTATGTTGCGCCACGGCGACCGAGGCGAGCAGAACAATTGCGGCTTGCGCCGCATGAAGGACGGCCCATGACCGGCCTGGAGGGCTGCCCCACATGTCTCTTAGGCCGCTTTTTTGACTTTGCCGTTCCGGATGCAGGAAGTGCAAACGCGCATGCGCTTGGTGGCGCCCAGCACAACCGCCCGGACGCTTTGCAAATTGATGTTCCAGCGGCGCTTGGTCACGTTATGGGCGTGGCTGATCTTGTTGCCGAACATAGGGCCTCGCCCGCAAATATCACATACTCGTGCCATACTACAGAATTCTCCTTAGGGCTGAATCACCAGTCTACCAGCGTTTGGAACCGGGCTGCAACCGCGAGTACTATCTGATACGGGATGGGCCTGAAGGGAGGTTGACCTCATGCCGGGCGTGATCGTAAAAATGCGGGATGCCGGGAAGTTGAGCTCGGGGCAAATCCAGACGTTGTTAGAGGCGACCCGGGAAGTCCGCTTCGCAGGGGAAGGGCACGCGGAGGTCTACGACGGGTTCTACAAGAAGCACTTCACTCGGTACCTGAACTTTCACCGGCCGAGCGGGCCACGGGAACGGAAGGTGGATGCGAAGGGCAAAGTGAGGTTTGTGTACAAGCGCTTCAGGACGCTGGGGGAGGTAATGCACGAGATCGAGAAGGCGTTGCCGGAAGCTCAAGCGTATTTTGAAGGCGGGACTGAGCGTTGCGATGTTGGATCGAGTGGCGGCGTTGCAGAGCGACGACTCGGTGAAAGAGGTGCAAGCAGCCAAGCGGAAGCTGTTTGAAGGGGTCTGGACGAAGCGGAGCGCATGAAATGGAACCTCAATGGGCCGGATTGTCAGAATGTGCCTCCTATTGGACGGCCCCGGGAATCTCAGGAGAGTCGAGGGAAAATCCAAGACCAAGACCAAAATCTCTCTAACAAAATAGCCCACCCGCACCGGCCGGTGGCAGCGGATCCCGCCTCCCGTTGGCAGGCCCCTGAGATTGTACGGCGTATGGGCAGTTTTAGAAGCTACAATACTTAAAAGGAGGTCCCTTGGCGGATCGCTTCGCTCCCGCCTTCAGGCCCATCCTTCGATCGGAATAGCCTCCGCGAGGCAGGGTCACATGACGGAATTTAATCACATCCACCACCTGGAAGACGGCGTATGGGTCTGCGGCCGCACCCTCGCGTTCGAGGACCAAGAACTGCTGCGATGTGAGGCCCGCGACGACGCCGAAGACGCTGCGTGCCACCGCTGCGCGGAGCAGATTCTCGGCTACTTCGGTTCTCCGATGCACATACAATAGTAGTTCGTACCATGATGACGCTCAATCTCCGACTTGGAATCGGATTGCTCAAGAAGCACGCCGCATCAAGCGTCTTGTCGATGCTGGCGCTGGCACTTGGAATAGGTTTGGCCGCGGCATCTCTGAGCCTCACCTACGGAATCCTGTTACGACCCCTCCCGTTCACGGATCCGGAGCGCCTGGTGTGGCTGTGGTCTTCAAGCATCCGTCGCGGTGGCGGTACTGGAGCCGTCTCGATGGCGGATTTCCTCGACTATCGAAAACAGAGCGGATCGTTCGAGCAGCTTTCCGCCTTCGTCACCTGGCCCTATCAGATCGCTGGAAACGGCGAAGCTGAACGGGTCGTGGGAGCTCGCGTGACATCCGACCTTCCCGCGATGCTCGGTGTGAAGCCGGCCCTTGGACGCTTGTTTCATGCCTCGGAAGGAGAACCAGAGCGCGACAAAGTCGCCATTCTCGGAGACGCGCTATGGCGTAGGAAATTTGGCGGTGACGCAGGGATTGTCGGCAAGATGGTCCGCATGGGCGGGGAGGATTATAAGGTGGTTGGCGTGCTCGCGCCCGGTCTGGAATTTCCACCGATGAGCGAAGTTTGGACGCCCCTTGCCATGCAACCCGCGGAGAAGGCGTCGCGGCGTTTCCGCGCCCTGCGGCCGGTCGGCCGGATGAAGAAAAGCACGGTTCTGCCAGACATGCAGGTCGAACTCGAGATGATCGCGCGCCGCCTGGAGATCAGTCACCAGGGCACTAATTTCGACGTCGGCGTGAAAGCCGTACGCCTTCAGGAGATACTTGGTGGAGAACTGACGGCGAGTCTCCTCGGGGTAAGCGGAGCGGCCTTCGCTTTATTAGTAATCGCCTGGACGAATTTCGCCTCTCTATTTTCGATGAGCACGAAACGGGAATTCCGCGGCTCCGACCCGGCACTCGTTGCCTCTGGCATCGGCAATTGGGCTCTCGCGGTTGCGGGCGGTGGCGCGATCGGAGGCGCGCTCGTTGCGGCATTTTGCCTTTTACTCCTCCGGCGATTGGGACCCGGAAAAATAATGCGCCTGGACGACGTCCGGTTTGACGCCATTACCGTTTGTTTTGTAGCGCTTGCGGCTCTGATCGCCTATCTGATTGCGATCGTTGTGTCGCGCCGCGCTGTTCAGCGGAACGCTAAGTTCGCCCTCGAGATCACCCGCATCGTGATCCCTGGAGAAAAAGAACCATCGACCGGCTTCGAGATTACGCGCAGCGTAGCCGCTGGAGTGCAGGTCGCGGTAGCCTTCGCCGCCGTGTGCGCGGCGGTATTCACGGCGAAAGGCTTCGCGCAATATGCATCCTTCAGCCCCGGTTTTCCGACTGCGAACCTCGTCACTATGCAGGTGGTCGCCCCGCCTGCGAAATATGCCGAACCGGCAAAGCGCTTCTCGCTTGTCGACGTGCTCTTTCAGAGGCTTCGCCAGATACCCGGAGTCGAGATCATAGGCGGAAATTCGGAACTGGCGCTCAGCGGGCAGACGAACGACGTGCTGTTCCTGATCGAAGGCCGATCTCCGGTAGCGCCAGGAGGCCGCCCAAGCTATGTGGGACAGCGTCTCGTTACCCAGGATTACTTTAAGGCTATGGGTATCCCGCTCATCAAGGGACGGCTGTTTGAGCCGGATGACGCGGGAAAACCCCACGTTGTCGTGATCAATGACGTCCTTGCCCGGGAGTATTTTTTCCTGGACGAGCCCCTTGGTAAACAGATAGTGATCGACCTCGGGGAGAAATGGACCGCCGAGATCGTCGGCGTGGTCGGTTCCGTCCGTCACCTCAACCTCGGCACGCCGCCCGCAAGAGAACTGTACGTGTCGAGCTATCAGAGGCCGACCGGCGGATTGAATCTCATCGTGAAGACGCGGCCGGGTACAGACATTGGCGCCCTCAAAGCCGCGATTACTTCCCAGGTGAAGTCGGTGGACCCCGAAATTCCTGTCGCTCAATTCCGCACCATGGACGCCGTGATCTCGGATTCGCTAACGCAGCCTCGCTTGTTTGCAACGGTCGTCGAGGTGGCGGCCGCCGTGGCGCTTCTATTGTCCGTTCTCGCCCTGTTCGCGCTCGCCGGATCCATCGCCGCGGATGGAGGCGACGGTGAGCCGGAAACATTCAAATTCGCGCTTCTTCGCGGAGCGATTCCATCCGCGGCGGGTCTCGCGCTCGGATTCGGTTTATGGAAACTGGCGGTAGGTTCCCTTCCATTAGTAGCGGCAGAAGTTGACAAAGGGGGGACCGTGAGTGCGCTAATCGCTCTCTCGGTGATTGCGGTAATGAGCACAGGGGCATTGTTTCTGGGGGTGCGCGCCGGCGCCCCGCGACAGAACTGACGCTGGTCACGGGCATGTGCCCGGTCTTGCCGGGGGAATCCCATTAGCGGACACCGCCGAGTGGAACCTTTTTGGCAAATTCAGCGTAAACAGAGAAATAACAGCAGGATGCGTTTCGCAGAAGATGGCACGGCGCATGCGTGATAGGAGCGGGATCAATTGATGAAACGGAATCAGGCTGCAGTCAGCGTCCTTTGCGCGGTGGCGACCCTTACGACGCCCATGCGCGCGCAAACAGCCGCTGTCGAGACCCCCAGTTGGCACTCCTCATTCACACGGCCCTACACACCCAGGAAATACTCTCCCGTCGATTTCTCCAACTCTCACCGTCTTGAGTCTCTCATGCGCGCCGGGCGGATCTATCTCTCGCTCCAGGACGCGATTGCCCTCGCTCTGGAGAATAATCTCGATATCGAATATGCGCGCTATGGTCCCCGTATCGCAGATTCGGATATTCTGCGCGCGAGTGCCGGGCAATTGCTGAGAAACAATTCCGGCACGGGAATCAGCTCCGGACCGTCGAGCGCCGGCGGAGGAGGAGTGCTCGCCGGCGCGAACCTGCTCGGAAGTGGTGGTGGCGGGGGCGGGGGCGGCGGAAACTCCGGCATCCTGAGCGGCTTCACGATCCAGGCGGCCGGCACGACAATCCCGAACCTCGATCCGGTGGTATTCGCGAGTGGTAATTCGGGGCACTCCACGTCTCCACTGGCCAGCCAGTTCGTCACTGGAACCAATTTCCTGGTCTCAGAACGAAAAACGTTCAACTACGGCATACAGCAGGGCTTCCTGACGGGTACGACTGCTACCCTGGGCTGGAACAACAGCATTCTGCGTCAAAATTCCCCGAACAACGACTTTAATCCTTCGACGACTTCCGCCTTCGGTTTTTCCTTTCGTCAGAAACTGTTGCAGGGGTGGGGACGTTCCTTGAACGCACGGCAGATAACGATCGCGAAAAACAACCGGGTGGCTTCGGATCTCGTATTCCGGTCGCAGGTGATTGCAACGATCGCGAATGTCGTCAACCTGTATTTCGACCTCGTGACGTTTAACGAAATTCTCGACGTCCGCAAGCAGGCGCTGGCCCTCAACCAAAAGCTCTACCAGGACAACCGGCGGCGCGTGCAGATCGGAACGCTTGCCCCGATCGAGATCGTGCAGGCCGAAGCCGAGGTAGCCGCAAGCCAGCAGGAAGCGACGAACGCCGAGACTCAAGTAGAGCAACAGGAGCAGATTCTCAAAAACGTCCTCAGCCGGACCGGCGTGGACAGCCTGATGATCGCCGAGGCGCGAATCGTTCCAACGACAAAGACCCACCTGGCCGACTCGGAGGCCATCGAGCCGATTCAGGACCTGGTGGCAAAGGCGATGATCGCACGTCCGGAACTCGAGCAGAACCGCATCGCCATTGAAAACAGCAGGCTCGCCATCAAGGGCACGAAAAGCGCCCTGCTGCCATCGCTCGATCTGACGGCGGACCTCTCGAACAACGCCCTGTCCGGCCAGGTAAACACGGTGCCCTTCGTGAACCCGACAGGATCGCCGTCAAATCTGGTGCGGACTCGCGATCCGAATTCGGTGAACCAGTTCTTCCTCGGAGGCTATGGAACCGCCGTGGGCCAGTTGCTCCGCCGTAACTTCCCGGATTATTCGATTGGATTCTCGCTCAACATCCCGCTGCGAAACCGCGCCGCTCAAGCGGATCTGGCAAACGTCGAACTGGACCTCAGAAGGCAGGAGATCCGCGACAGGCAACAGCGAAACGAAATTCGTTTGAACGTCCTGAATGCCATGATCGCACTGAAACAGGCTCGCACCGCCTATGAGACGTCCGTGAAGGCGCGCTCGCTGCGTGAGCAGACGCTGAACGCGGAGCGCAAGAAGTATACGTTGGGGGCGTCGAGCCTGCTCAACGTGATTATCGCCCAACGCGATCTGGCGGCCGGCCAGTTAGCGGAAGTAAGCGCGCTCAGCACCTACGCCCGTGCAAAGAACCAGTTGGATTTCGTGACGGGTCAAACTTTGCAGGCGCATGAGGTAAAAATCGAAGAAGCAAGGACGGGCATGGTATCGACACCCGCCGCGCTTCTTCCGGTACTCGATTCGAAGTAAAGTCACAGAAGAGGAAAATCGTATGTCTCTAAAGTGGATTCTGTCCGTAATTTCGGCCAGCGCGTTTGCTTTGGCCGCAGATGGTTCTTTTGATCGCACACTCACGGCATCCGCGCCCGCCCAACTGGAAGTTCGATCGTCCTCGGGACGTATTTCCATCCGTAACGGCAGCGGGTCGAGCGTTCGCGTCCGCGCTTCCATCCGCTCGGAGCGGCAGGGCGGCGACGTCGAGAAGCGTATCCGCGAAATCGAATCCGCTCCGCCCGTTGACCAAAGCGGTGGAGCCGTCCGCGTCGGCTACTTCAAGGACAAGAGCGAGGCGGAGCGCCGTCGTCTCGAAAGCGACATCTCGATCAATTACGATATCGAGGTTCCCGAACAATGCCGCGTGAAGGCGGAAACGGGATCAGGCGGCGTAACCGTGGAGGGCGTGAAGGGCCCGGTCGACGCCAGTTCCGGATCGGGAAGCCTCACGCTTCAGCGGATCGGCGGTGAGACGCGGGCGCATACCGGTTCGGGCGGCATCACGATTGATGCGGTTCACGGCGGCGTGGAGGCGGACACCGGTTCCGGATCGATCCGCGCCACTGCGGTTGCCGGGCCCATAATCGCCCGGACGGGCAGCGGCGGCATTCACCTCGACCAAACTGTCGCAGGGAAGGTTCGTGCGGAGTCCGGATCGGGCGGCCTGAACGTGAAGCTCCCTGACGCGGGTTACGACCTCCACGCAAGCACGGGATCGGGCAGGATCACCGTGGATGCGCCGCTGACTGTGACCGGTTCCATCGACAAGCGAAGCGTTCGTGGAAAGGTGCGGAGTGGCGGGTACCCGCTCGATTTGATCACCGGGTCGGGCGGCATCCAGGTTCGTTAGATCATCCGCCTTCGCAGCCTCGAGAAGTCGTCTATCCAAATCAGCTTTCGGGCGGACAGCAGCGGTTGGTGGCGGTCGAGCGGGCCGTGGTGTCGCGCCCGAAACTGATGCCGGCGGATCAGCCAGCCGGCAATCTCCGCTCCACTCAGGACGGAGAGATCGTGGAGGTGTTCAGGAAACCGCCTGCCGAAGGCGTGGCGATCGCGCAGGCTACCCACTGGGAATCGAACGCGCCCTGCGGGAACCGCATTATTATTATATTATTGAGGTGGCCGGGGCTGGGTGGTTGAGTAAGACCGGCCTCCTGGCCGGTCCCACATTACTGTACGGTGAACGGAACCGACGCCGAAGTATTTTCCCATTCGAGCGTTAACTTGCCCTTATTACCTCCAGCCGATTCCAGTTTGATCGTGAACTGTTCGACGAGAGCGCCGGTTTTCTTCACATCCATGTCGACGCGGCCCACGTCGGCACTCTCTTCATACTTGAACGCGCCCCACTGTTTAGCGGTCTTGTTGATAATCAGCTTCCATTGGTTCTCGCCGGGCAGCGTAAAGAGACCGTAGGTTCCCTTGGCGACCTTTAGACCCTTGATGTCCAGGTCCCCCGTGGACGTGATGGTCGTCGCTTCGTCGGCGCCGGTTCGCCAGACTTTGCCAAGTGGCTCAAGCCCTCCGAATATCTTTCTGCCCTTCATGTACGGGCGTCCGTACTCGATCGTAATCGTTTTGCCGTTGATCGTGGCGGATACCGTTTCATGGGGGCTTTTCCGGGGTGTCTGCGCCGCAATTTCAAAAGCCGCACCGAGCGCGACGAGAAAGCCGGCAAGAATGGAAAATGTAGTCTTTTTCATAGTTGGCCTATTGTACCGCAGGCCCTCATCGCGGGATAATCGCACGATGAACTGGAACGACGCGGCCCAAGACCTGCTGGACTCGATCCTTTCGATGACACCGCGGCCCGTACGTGACGCCGCCGGGAGCGAGATCCGGGGGGTTGCGGAACGGATCGCGGAAGGCGAGGGCAAGCAACGCGTAGGAGTTGAGATCGTAATTGCGGCGTGGGTCTCGACGACGCCGGAAGCGATCCGCCCGGACCTGCCTCGCCAGATGGAGCGCCTCGGACTCGACCCGGAAGAATACCGGCATCTGATTGACGCCTGAACCTTGCACATACACAACTGGTGCAAGTGGCAACCGGTGGGGCAGGCGATCGTATTTCGCCGCCTGCTGTCGTTCGTGGAAATGACAGGCCACAAATAACGATGGCTTGACCCGCCGCCACCAGAGTTCGGTGTGCGGACTTGGAACGGTTGTTTTTGGACAGGCTCTCCACGGCGCCGAATCCGCGCGAGACACCCGGGTTCTACGAGGAACCGGGAGATCCCGGAGAGAATCCGAGGGTCGCTCGAGACGTTATCGAGACTCCCGCTCAAGATGGATGTGACCCGGTCCGCGAAGAACGCCGCGGCGCGCAACTTCCGTGCGGGTGATGTTCTTCTCCCTTACGAGTCGCCGCAGCCGCCTGGGAAGGCGTTCTGAACCTGCCATTCCTGAGATTCAACCCCGCTCAGCACGATGACGCGCCGGAGCTTCGGGTTTCCTGCCCGTCCGGTTCCGGTCCTGGTTCGCGCCCATCGCCTTGAGGCGATTCCTCCTTTTTCTTGCTTTTCCCGGGCATCGGCTGATGGCGGGAGAGAAGCGAGCCGCGGCGCAGACCCAAAGGCCATTCAGGAGAGGCGCGTCCCTTACACCCCAGCGTCCGCCGGCCTTCCCTTCAAACCCGTCGTGTGATGGAAACCGGGCCTTGACATTGCCGCTGTCGCGGCATGATACTACTCGCAGGTGCGTCCTCGACGCCCCGGGGGTAACTATTGCTACGTCTAACCTTTATCGTGCCCTTGACGGTGGCTTTATGCTGCGCCGCGGAAGTCCCCAAACAGAAAAGCAAGCCGGCTGACGCTTCCAACATGTCGCCTGATGTGCACGGGTCCCTCTTTCAAGGACCGAAGTCCATGGACGCAGGCGCGGCAACCGCCCGGCTTGCCGCTTCGCTTCCCTCCCCCGCGCGGCCCGAAAAGGTTCCACTCCGGAGTTTCATCGATAACCGCGTCTTCGGCAAGATGCAGAAGGACGGCGTTCCGCACGCTCCCATGTCGACGGACCAGGAATTTTTCCGCCGCGTGACGCTCGATCTTACAGGCCAGATCCCCGCTTCGGCGGATCTTCGGGCGTTTCTCGGCGACACCTCTCCAGCCAAGCGCGCGAAGCTGATCGATAAGCTGATCGGTAGTCCGGAGTTCGTCGACAAGTGGGCCTACTTCTACATGGACCTCCTGCGCGCCAACGGCAAGAT
>SYKU01000134.1 GCA_005808865.1 Acidobacteriota bacterium | reverse complement strand
TCAGCAGCGCGCTTTGGATTTGCTTGGAGTGACGCTACGGACTGTCTGAGCTGGCTGTAGGCAGCAGCACGGTCAGAGGATTCTCCTAATGCATTGGTGCGGATTGACTTATGCGTTTTGACCCCAAGAACTTCGGATTAGCCGCCGGCCTTGTAGCTTTGCCGCTGGCGATGGCGTTCGCGATCTCCTCGGGAGTGACGTCGCAAGCCGGCCTGTACGGCTCATCGCCGTACCAGCAAAGGATAAAGCAAATGAAGAAAATGACAATCTTAATTGCCGGCCTGTCGCTCGTGATCGGTTCGAGGTGTCACGTTCACGGCCGATGAAAAGAAAGCGCCCGGGAAGAGGCTGACGAGAAGAGAGCCAGGAAGAAGAACAGCGGGCCAGTATCCGCCGTCCACGGCTGAAAAGCACGGATGCTCCCATTCGCCTGTCCGGCTCAATTCTCCCGCTGCGGCCTGGCTATTTTACGTCCTGCCATCCAGCAAACGATACGTTCGTTCGATAGTTCGACTCGTTGTAGTCCGGATTCCGCGCGGGCTTGTAGATGCGCTTTCCTTGAAACGGACGGTCTTGCGTATAGATCCAGACGCGTTTCTCGTCCCAGAGAATGATCTCGTCCCGGGCGTCTCCGGTGACGTCCATCGCGTTCGCCGCCAGTTCCGGGTGCCCGTCTTCGGGGAACATGACAACACGGCGAAGCTGCCCGTCAAGCATTCCTCCCTCCGCGGTGTTTCCTGAGAGCAGCACGAACTCCTGGCCATCCCCACGCCAGTTGACCGGAAGCATCGAACTTCCCGTATGAATCGGTTCCTCCTGCGCGAGGATGTTTCCGTCCCAATCGAACAGCGTGACGATGCCTGGGTTTTTCCAGAAGTTCACGGACATGTACTGAAGGCCGGCCACGTCCATGCGATACTTGCCCACGCTGGGGCTTTGATTGTGGCCGACGCGAATATGCTTCAGGATCTTGCCATACCTGTCCATGACGATGAAGCCTTCGTCGCTCCCGCTCGCGTAGATGCGTGGCGCGGCGTTCGGATCGCCGCTCAGGTTGCCCATCATGACGCCGTCGGCATGATCCTTAATGGCCTTGTCGTTCGACCAGAGTTGCCGCCCGGTGTGATCCCAAAGCGCGTAGCCAATGGCCAGTTCGTCGCGGCTGCCATCGGCGGCGAACGGGTACGGGAAATGGCCGGTCTGCCCGGTTCCCTTCCAGAGCAGCTCGAGCTTGCTGTTGTAGATCCAGAAATCGACGTAACGGTTTTTAACCAGAATTTCGTGCCGGCCCTTGTTGCCCGAAAAATTAACGAAAGCGATAGAATCACCGCCCTCCAGGTCGTGCGGGCGCTCTTTCGCGTCGAGCCGCGCTTTCGGCATCGGTACGGAACTGCGGACCTTCCCCGTCCTGCCGTCAAGGATCTCCAACCGGAAGTTCCGCGCAAGAACCACTTCATTGCGGCCGTCACCGTCGATGTCGTGAATCTGAAACGGGGTGTCGCTGGTAAGCAAGCCGTTACGCGGATCGGGACGCCCCTGTTGCCACAGCACCTTCCCGTCGAGGTTAACGGCAGTTAAGCAACTGATGGCAACAAAGGCATCACCCCGGACGCGCGGAATGTTCTGCGCGATCAACATGTCGATCGCGCCGTCGCCGTCCAGATCGCCGAAGCGGACGTTACGCCCCGCGCCGAATGCCGGTGTATCGAATTTCTTCCAGACCCTGGGCTTTGGGTTGGCCGCGCGTAGTTTCAAAAGCCCGGCTTCGCGGGCCGCGATGCGCGCGGCTATCGCCCGCCGGGATTCGTCCGAAGCGCTGACACGGAAGTCTTGAAAGCGGGCGGGGGAAACGGATGTGACACCAGCTTTACCACGTACCATCTCGCTATCGGCGGCCTCCAGCACGAGCTTGCCGTCGACATAGGCGCGAATTCGTGGGCCTTGATTCTCGACCTTCAGCGCGTAGTATCGAGTGGTGTCATAGGGGAATGACACGTCGCCCAGTTCCTTCCAGTCGCGAACGCGCACGGCCGTCTCGAGCGGCCTGTGGATCGCAAGGCGCGCGCGGTTTCCGCCCTTCAGCGCGAACAAGTAGTAATGGCGGTTGGTGTGATAACGGAAAACGACGCCCGCGAGATCGTCCGTGGCTAGCGGCCTGACTTTCGCCTCCACGGTGTAGTCGCTCCACTCGGCATCCCCCGTGATGAATATTGGATTTGCGAACTGATGCGTGCTTTTCGGCAGGTGCTGCTCGAGGTACGAGACGCCATCCTCGTCGCTGACGACCCAGGAATCGAGGTGCGCGATGGAACTCGCCCATGCGCCGAGCGGCACGCCCCGATGCGGCAGGTAGTGATACTCCTGGATAGCCGGATTCAGCATCCCGACCGGAGTGCTGAGCCAGCCCGGCGGGAATTTCGAAAAATCGTCGCGAAAAAGATCGGCGGCGCGCAGCGGCGCGAGCAGTAGAAACAAAACAAAGATGAACATATCGTGTCAAGACTCCAATCGAATCCGGCTGAGCTCTTCCCGGATCGCAACCCGCGAGGGACGAGACGCCGGAGTCCGCCGCTTACATCAAAATTCCAGTCCAAGCCCGAGTTGTGTATTTCTCGGATTGTAATTTGCATTTGCGGTGCGCGGGCGGCCGAGGTTAGGGCTGAGTACATCCACGCCGGGGTTTGCCGACATCGGAATTCTTGAGCTGCACCTGATAACACGAGTTGCCGATGGCTTGACTCTCGGTCTCGATGGCGGCGGCGGTGGCTTCCACCGTAATGCGCTCGCTAAGGCCGCCTACCTCAAGGCGGAGATCCACGGTGAGCGCCGCATTGACGCCGATCCGCGAGACCGTCCGCGCGTCGGCCTTGAATCCTTCGCGTCGCACTTCGAGGTTGTAGTCGCCGGGGGCGAGCGGGGAGAGCACGTAGACGCCGGAATCGTTGGTTGAAACGGCGCGTCGATCGCCCGTACCCGCGCGCGTGGCTTCGATTGAGACGTCAGGGATGGGCGAACCGGTCGGGTCGGTGACGACGCCTGTCATTCTTCCCGATTGTTGAGCGGAAGCCGGCGGCAACAGGCTAACCCCCGGGAGGACTGCGAGTGATATCACGCAATCTCGAATCATGGCCTGACTATAGAATTTTGCAATAGCTTTTGCAATAGCTTTGGGCAAAAGGATGATACGGCGTGCAGGCGCCATTTAGAAGGTCCTCTTTTCGACGAGACGGAACCGGCGTGGTGTTAAGGTGAAGGGGTCCGTGAGGGGTCGCGCCCGAGCGGGTGACCACGGCTGATGCGACGGGGCTGGCTCCGAAGAAATCGGCACCGAACCCTCTGACGGCGATTCGCTGTCAGAGAGTTTTGGCTTTCCCCATCGGCCTTGGATCTCATTTCTTTGGTGAAGTCTCGGAGCGGGGGCCTTAGGTTTCCAAACGCGAAGTTCGCCGGACGATTCTCGCCCCGCTGCCGCTGTTTTTTACTGCAGCTTGCCGGAAGTCCGAGTGCGGTCCGGCCGGTCCGCCGCCGAGGCTGGAGGACCCTTCCGCTGGAACAGTGCCGTCATGGCGACTCGCACCGCTGGAGAGGGTACGCGCGGCTTGGCGGCACGCCGGCGTGGTGGCTTGAATTTCGCCACTGGCTTGGGATGGGAAGGGCAGACCGCCACCGTAAGGTAGCGCTCACGGAAACGTACCGCAAGACTGCGATCCAATCACCGCTCCACGCGCACCGTGGCCCCGCCGCCGCATTTTGTATACATGCTACACTGCCGCCAGTGGCCGCATTTGATAACGAACTCGTACGGATCGTCGAGGGCCTGAACCGGGCGTCCAGGCAGCCCGCCGCGCAGGTCTTGCCTTCGACGCAATCGCTCGACCGATTGCTGGCGTTCGCGGCCCGGCAGAATGCGTCGGATCTGTTGCTTGTCGCCGGCTGCGGCGTGGCGATGCGAATCAACGGTTCGCTCGCTCCCGCCACCGGCCCCGCGCTATCGGGGGAGGATATTCGAAGTCTGGTGGTGCCGCTTCTCGATGCCGCACGGCTTCAGGAACTTCAGACGGCCAAATCGATCGATCTCTGCTTTGTTCGCGAGCAGATCGGCCGCATCCGGGCGAATATTCACCAGCAGCGGGGCACGCTCGCCGCCAGCATGCGCCTTCTGCCCGCGCGGATTCCGACGCTTGAGGGACTGCACCTGCCACCTGTCTTGAGCAGGATCGCCGAGCGAAGACAGGGCCTTGTCCTCGTGACGGGGCCGACCGGTTGCGGGAAAAGTTCCACCCTCGCGGCGATGATCGATCAGATCAACACGAGGCGGCGCGATCACATCGTGACGATCGAAGATCCGGTTGAATACCAGCACCCGAACAGGAATTCCGTTGTTGAGCAGATTGAAGTGGGCCACGATACGCCGGACTTCGTTCACTCTCTGCGAAGCATTCTCCGGCAAACTCCCGATGTGATTCTGGTGGGCGAAATGCGCGACCCCGAGACGATCGCGACCGTATTGACCGCGGCCGAGACGGGACATCTCGTATTTTCAACCATGCACTCGAACGACACGTCGCAGGCCGTTTCACGGATCCTCGACGCGTTCCCGTCGGGGAATCAGCCGCAGATCCGCCAGCAGCTATCGCTGGCGCTTCTCGCCATCGTCTCGCAACAACTGGTTCCGGGTGCGGACCGCGTGGCGAGATACCCCGCGGTCGAGGTTATGGTCGCGTCCGACGCCGTTCGAAATCTGATCCGGAAGGGCGACGACCATCAACTGCGCTCGCAGATTTCGGTCGGCCGCGCCGACGGCATGATGACCATGGAACAGTCGCTTGCGGAACTGGCCCGATCGGGGCGCATCCTCCGCGAAACCGCATTCGGGCATTGCTTCCGGCCGGAGGATTTGCGGCGCTATTTGGACGGATGAGTCAAGAGGCCTTCGGGCATCCCGAGCCAACGGATCTCAATTGTGGGCGTCTGGGCGGCTTCCGGAATGACCGCTAGCGTGAGGATGGGAACGTCCGGAGCCAGGATGGAGTCTAATACTGTTATGGGACTCAACCTGGGACGCGGTGAAGTTGTTGCGAAAACGCCAGGCCGGCTTCTCGCACCCATCTTCCTTCTGACCGTCAACTCGCTCTCCCTCGTGACAGCGGCGGAATTGCCCGTCAAGGAAATCGTGCTCTATAAGCACGGCGTCGGCTATTTCCAACGCGAGGGGCGGCTGGGACCTGGCGAATCGGCCACACTCAGTTTCAAGGCCTCTGAGATGAACGATGTCTTGAAATCGCTCACCATCGAGGAGAAAGGCGGCGGGGAGGTTACAGCCCTGCGCTACGATTCGAGTGAACCGCTCGAACAAAAGCTTGCGGAATATCCAATCTCGATCGGAGAAAAGCAGCCGCTCGCGGAAGTGCTCGACCAATGGAAAGGCGCGCGGATCGAAGTGAAGTTCGGCACGGAGACCGTTGCGGGACTGGTTGTCGGCGCGCGGCTAGTGGCGGCCGAGGAGAAACGCCCGGAGCGCGAGCAGATCACGATACTTCTCGACTCGGGCGACTTGCGAACATTCGATCTGTCCGCCGCGACCGGGCTGCGCTTTCCCGACGTAAAGCTGCAAACCATTTTAAAGGACTATCTGGCCGCGCTTGTACGATCTCGGTCGACCGAGAAGCGCAGCGTCTATATCGATTCGACCGACTCGCGGAACCGCGAGTTGAAAGCCGGCTACCTGATTCCGACTCCCGTATGGAAATCGAGTTACCGGCTGATTTTCGGCTCAGGTCCACAACCGCTGATCGAAGGCTGGGCGATTGTAGACAACACGACCGGGGAGGATTGGACCAACGTCAATCTGTCGCTTGTTTCCGGGCGTCCGATCTCCTTTATCAGTAACTTGTATGAGCCACGGTATGTTGCCCGGAAGACTGCGCAGTTGGCGGAGGATGAGGCCGCCGCAGCCGTCGTGCATCAGGGACCGATGGGTGTGGTGGGGGGGGTACCGGGCGGCGTGGCCGCCGGCAGGGGTGCAATGAATCGACGGATGGACAAGGCTCCGGTGCCTGACAGGCAGGAAGCGATGATGGCATCCGCCGGGATGATGGTGGCCGAGAGCTCGATCGCGCCGGCAGCGGTCAGCCGCGAAATCGGCGAGCTCTTCGAGTACCGCATCGGAAAACCGTTAACGGTCCGCAAGAGCGAATCCGCGATGCTCCCGTTCCTCCAGCAAAGGACCGCGGGGCGCAAGCTGCTCATCTACTTCGATACGCAGTCCGTGCATCCGACGAACGCGGTTGAAATCTCAAACTCGACGGGCAAGATCCTCGACGGGGGTCCGGTCACTGTGTTCGACGCCGGCGCGTATGCGGGCGAAGCGCTCATGGAAACCTTAAAAGCCGGGGACAAGCGCCTCATCAGTTATGGCGTCGATCTCGGCACGCGCGTCACGACGCTGTTTGATTCGCAAGCGGCCTTTGTGCGGAATCTGAAATACAGGCGCGGCATCCTTTCCGTTTGGAACGGATCGGTTGAGACCAGGACATACACCGTGCGAAACGTCGACCAGAGACCGAAGACCCTGATCATCGAACATCCCGCACGCCCGCAATACACGCTACGCGACCGGAAGCCGTCCGAGACCACCGCATCTGCCTACCGCTTCGAGATCAAGCTCGCGCCCGGCGCCGAGGAGAAGTTTCCGGTCAGCGAGGAGCGGGTCTACGCGACGCAGGTATCCGTGACCACCCTGACGCCCGACGCTGTGCTTCTGTACGCGCAGAACAAGGCGCTAAGCCCGCAGGCGAAGCGCGATCTGGAAGGCATCGCTGAACAGAAACGAAAGATTGCGGACGCCTCGGCCGAGTTTGAGCAGACCAATTCGGAATCGGCGGCTCTCACCCGCGATCAAGAGCGCGCGCGCCAGAACATCGCGAGCCTCTCAGCAGTTGCCGGACAACAGGAGCAGGTGCAGATCTACGCGAAACAACTGGCGGCGCAGGAGGCCCGCATCGTGGCGCTCCGCGAAAGGAACGTCGAAGCCCAGCAGCGTAAAGCCGCGCTCGAAGCAGCGCTAAGGGACATGCTGGAGAAGATCGAGTTTTGAGACTCGCGCTGCTGGGTTATGGAAAAGTGGCCCGTGCCGTCGCGCGTCTTGCGAAGCGGCAGCGCGGCCTCCACAGCTTCCCGATAACCGGTATTCAGACCCGCCACGGCATGGCGATTGGCGTAAGGGGGCTGCCTCTCGATCCGGCTTTCGGTCCTCCGCCGCCTTCGGTGGAGGAGTTTCTCGACCGCGCCGCGGCGCAGGTCCTTGTGGAACTGACGCCGCATAATCCCGTCACCGGGGAGCCTGCGATTTCACATATCCGCGCCGCCTTCGCACGGGGGTTGCACGTCGTAACCGCCAACAAAGGGCCGATCGCCCATGCCTATTCCGATCTGCGTGACACAGCCGCACGCCGCGGCGTCGAATTCCGTTTCGAGTCGGCAGTCATGGGCGGCGCACCCGTCTTCAACCTGTTCCGGCACAATTTTCCGGGGGTCAAGGTTCTGGGCTTCACCGGCGTGCTGAACTCGACATCGAACCTCGTCATCGAGGCTATGGAGCGCGGGGGCAGTTTCGACGAAGGTCTTGCGGAGGCGCGCCGCCTGGGGATCGCCGTAGGGGACGCGAGCTACGACACGGAGGGCTGGGATTCGGCGGCCAAGACAGCCGTGATCGCGAACGTACTGATGGACGCACGCGTCACGCCGCAGACGATCCCGACCAAGGGCATCACGCGTCTCACGCAGGAGCGTGTCCGCGAACTCTCGGCGCATGGGAAGACGGTGCGAATCGTCAGCCGTGCCCGAGGCAGTTCGCTACGAGTACGGGCGGAGGTGCTCGACAAGACGGACATTCTGGCCTCCGTCAAGGGCGTCTCGAATCTGATCCTGTTCGACACGGACCTGATGGGCCGCACAGGCACCATCTCGATCGAGCCGACAGTCGATCGGACAGCCTACGGAGTCTGGTCCGACCTGATGGACATCGTCCGCTCACGCACGAGCGGCGTGGCGCCACAGGGAAGCCGCAATCCCGAACAGCAGTGCTTCATCCAAAAACACGACGACTCTCACCGCCCGTGAGTGAGGCACTGGGGCAACTCCCCGGCCGCATTGATACCGCCTTCCGCGACCGCAAACGAAAGACAACTCGCGGATCCGAGGGGATCTCGAAGCGAAAGCAACCCTCCGCGGTCATCGCGCGCGGCTGTGGTTCACGGACGGGGTCAACAGGAACGTTGGGATCTACACGCCCTACGGATTTTGCTTTCCGTCGTACATCAAGACTGCCACCAGCGCCTGCTGGACCGCCTTATACGCGCCCTCCGGCTCGAACCACTCTTCAAGCGAGTGGTGGTCGCCACCGCGTCCGCCACCGCCAATCGTCACCGCCGGAATCCCCATGTTAATTGGAACGTTCGAATCCGTGCTGCCGATCTCGAGCACGGGCTCAAGGCCCATGGCTCCAATCGCTCCTATCATCGACTGCAAAAGGTTCGAGCTCTCCGGCGTCGCGCCGCCATACCGGACCGTAAGCAGCTTTGGTTCGGCTGCAAGCTTCAAGCCCGACTTCGCTCGCAGATCGTTCTCCTCCTTGACGCCGCGCTCGACCGCCGCAAGGAACTTCTGCTCCAGCCGCTCCAGTTCCGTATCGCTCTCCGAGCGCATGTCGACCTCCATCCACGCCTCGAACGGAATCGAATTGACCGACGTGCCGCCGCCGATTCTCCCGACGCTGTATGTGGTCCGCGGGTTCTCAGGCACGTCTATATCGGCAAAGCGAGCCGCCACGCGAGCGAGCGCATGCGCGGGATTCGGCCTTCCGAAATTCCCCCAACTGTGCCCACCCGTGCCGCGAATGGTAACCCTGTAACGTTTGCTGGCCAACGCGCGATTCACGATCCGCTCAGCGCTTGTGCCGTCGATGGAGATGAAGGCCTTGATACGGTCCTTGAAACGGCCTTTCTGAAGAAGGTACTTAATGCCTTGCAGGTCGCCCAGCCCCTCCTCACAAACATTCGCCACAAAAAGCAGCGACTCAGCGGTCTCGATTCCCGCGTGGTTCATCGCCTCGACGAGCGCCAACAGGGTGGCGAGGCCTCGCCCGTCGTCTGCAATTCCAGGTCCCAGCAGCCTCGCGCCTTTTCGCTTCACTGTGACGTCCGTCCCGGCGGGGAAGACGGTATCGAGATGGGCGGCAATCGCCAACGTGCGCTCAACCTTGCCGCGCCTCCACCCCAGCACGTTCCCACGAGGATCGATCTCCACATCCTTCAATCCCACGCGCCTGAACTCGGTCACCATGAAGGCAGCCCGGTTCTCTTCGGCGAAGGTCGGCGCCGGAACTTGAGATATTTCGATCTGCTTCTTCAGATGGACTTCATGGTTCGCCTCAAGGTAGGCGAATGCCTTAAGGACGCCGGGCCGGGACATCACGTTCTGGGCAAACGCCGCGGAGCACAACGCAAAGATAACGGCGAATCTCATTTCTTGTACATCACCTTTCCGCCCACGATCGTGTACGCCACGCGGGCTGAGCGTATCTCATCAACCGGAACCGTCATGATGTTCCTGGTCAGGACGGTAATGTCGGCAAGCTTGCCGGGAGCGAGTGAACCCTTGATGTCTTCCTCAAAAGCGGCGTAGGCGTTGCTCAGCGTGAAGGAACGAAGCGCCTCCTCGCGCGTGAGGCGCTGAGAAGGATAGAACGCCGCGCCGCCGGCCGTTTTCCGCGTGACCGTCGCGTGGAAAGACGCGATGGGGTCCACGTCTTCGACGGGCGCATCCGTGCCGTTTCCGACCACCGCGCCAGAAACGAGCAACTTCTTCCACACGTAAGCGCCTTCCCCTGCCCGTGCCGCGCCCAGGCGTTCGACGACGTACGGCGCGTCCGACGTGCAGTGCACGCCCTGCATCGCGGCGATCACTCCGAGGGCACCGAAGCGCGAGATGTCGGCGGTACTCAGGTGCTGGGCGTGTTCGACCCTCCAGCGAAGATCCTTCCGGCCGGCGGCTACGCGCTCGAACACGTTGAGCGTCTCCCGGTTCGCCCGGTCGCCAATAGCATGAACGCAGAGCTGGAACCCACTCCTGAGCGCGATTCGCGCGACTCTTTCGACATCCTCAACGCTTTCCGTGTTCAATCCGCTTGACCCAGGCAGATCCGAATATGGCGCGAGCAGCCAAGCGCCACGCGAGCCGAGAGCCCCATCCATCGTACGTTTGACTGCACGAACGGTCAGCCGGTGATCACCCAGATTCACCGCGCGATAATTCGCGGCGTTCCGTTCAAGATCCTCAATCGAGGTCCGTATCATCATCCACAGGCGGATCCCCAGCGTGCCCGCCGCAACGCGGCGCCTGATAAGGGCGATCGTCTCCGGGGAGGATCCCGCATCCTGAAAGCTGGTGATCCCTTTGGCGAGGCACTCTTCAATGGCGAGGTCGATTTCCTGTTTCGCTTCGAGATCTATCTCGGCTGCCGGGCGCCTGGCGAGATCCTCCGACATGGCACGGGTGATGAGCGTCTGGGCGCGTTCGTTGAAAAGCCCTGTTGGGTTGCCCTTCGAGTCTTTGAGGATGACGCCGCCAGCGGGCGCGACCGTCGATTTCGTGACTCCCGCACGCTTCATGGCCTGCGCGTTGGCAAACGAAGCATGGCCACTTGAATGGGTGAGGAGTACCGGATTGTCTGGTGAAGCTTCGCTGAGCGAATCGTGCACGGGAAAGCCCTCGACACCCGGCGAAGGGCGGTCTTTCCATTTTTCCTGATGCCAGCCGCGTCCCACGATCCACTCCCCAGGCTTCGCGCGCCGCGCGCTTCGGGCGACCGTGGCAACGATTTCCGGCCAGCCCTTCGCTTCGCTCAGAGTCAGCCCCATCCGTGCGCGGCCGATGCCCGTGAAATGTCCATGGCCCTCAATGAATCCGGGGACGGCGAGCTGGCCCGCGAGGTCGATCACCTTTGTGGATGGGCCGACGTAGCTTCGGATCGCGGAATCGGAGCCAACCGCGATGATGCGGTCGCCCGAAACGGCAATCGCCTGCACGGCGGGCTTTGCGGAATCCATCGTGACGATGTTCCCACCGCGAAGAACCAGCGAGGCTGTTTGAGCCGCGGTCTGCCCGACGACCGCCTGCGCCAACAGAAGCAAGAAGCCCGGAGCCAGCAAGGTGCGAAGTGAACGGCGCTTCGCGCCGGCGGTGGGGCAGGCCATCTTCGATTGTGGTCTGCCGCATTCGCGGAAGGAAGCGGGCGACAAAAGGCGATCGCATGCCCCACTGGTTGCCAATTGCAGCAGTTCCCTCATGCCGTAAGCTCCGGGGGCCTGTGCCACGAGAACAGTTGCGTTTTCATATCGTCCAACTTGTCCTTGTGCGCCGCCGAATGCGCAAGGTTGTTCATCTCGAGAGGGTCGTCCGCCAGGTTGTACAGTTCGGGCGTATCGCTCACGTAGAAACAATATTTCCAGTCGCCGTGCCGGATCATATACTTCGCGTTCTTCGTGCGGAGGGCGAACTCGGCGAATATGGGCTTCTCCTGGGCGCGCGCCGGCTCGCGCAGATAGGGCACAATGCTATCGCCGTCGAGGCCGCCGGGCACCGGAAGCCCACAGAGATCGAGCAGCGTCGCCATCAGGGAAACCAGACTCACCGGCGCGCTGCACACGCCGCCCGCCTTGGTCATGCCAGGAACGCGAAAGATCAGCGGCACGCCCAGCGACGGCTCGTAGAACACGAACTTCTGCCACATGCCGTGTTCGCCCAGCATTTCACCATGGTCCGAACTATATAGAACGATCGTGTCATTTTCCAGGTCCAGTTCGCGCAGCACGTTCAGCACGCGCCCGACGCAGTCGTCGAGATGCGCGACGTTCCCGTAGTACATTGCGATTCGCTGCCTGGCGTTCTCCGGGTCCCGTATCTCCGGGTTGGGCGCGTCCGACTCAATCCGGTTGCGGATTTCCCTTGGCACCTTGGTCAAGTCCACCTTGCCGTAGGTGGAAGGAAGCTTCATGTCCGAAGCTTTGAACATGTTGGCGAACCGTTCGGGAGGCATGAACGGATCGTGCGGCTTGAGATACGAGCTGATGAGAAAGAACGGGTGCTGCTTCCCGAAGCGGCGAAGGAAGCGAATGGATTCGCGGGCGACGAAGCTCTCGAAATGATCCCGCTCCGGAATCTTTGACGCGCGGCCGACGTGGACGAAGCCCTTGCGGCCGTCGAGCTCCCGGGCGCCGTTCCACGGATCGCCGAAGTCGCGCCACAGGTCGTCAATGATGGGCAGGCCGGAGCCCGAGTTCGCCCGGCCGAGCTCGTCGGCATAGAGCTTCGTCTTCGGGCCGAGATACTGAAACCAGTCGTTGAAGTCCAGCCGGTAGTCGAAGCCGTGAGTTTGCGCGTCAACGAAGTGCATCTTGCCGATCAGGCCGGAAATGTAGCCCGCCCGGCTGAAGTGATGCGCCATCGTCCTGATCTCGAACGGCCACGGAGTCGCGTTGTTTACCGCGCCGTGGTTGTGCGTCTGAAGGCCGGTAAGGAGCGAGGCCCGAGAGGGCGTACATACGGGGTTGGTACAATACGCCTGGCTGAAGCGGAGACCGGAGCGAGCCAGCGAATCGATGGACGGCGTGTGCGCGTTCGCCTCGCCGAGCAGGCTGAGCGCGAGGGGCCGGTGCTGATCTGAGAGCAGAAACAGGACGTTTTTCGGACGTCCGCCTCCGGCCGCCCTCTGGGCGAGCGCCTGAGGCACGGCTCCGAGGGCGACCGCCGAGGACGCAAGAAATCCTTGTCGAGTGACATCGGGCATGATTATCAAATGTACTGCATAACGGGGGACGGTTGACGAGGGTAGCCGGCGCTCAGGGCTTCCGGACGGGCGGCGATAGGCACAATGCTCAGATCAACGGTGGGGTATTCCGGGTGCGGCGAAGGGTGGCGCGCGGGGAAAAAATCGGACTGAAGTTCTAGATTGGCGTACAAGTATCTTTTTATCAAGTGCTTGAAACTGGGTGACGCAGAAGAATAGATAACTGTTTTTCGTGGCGCGAGCGCCTGATGAGGGTAGGGCGAAGAGGTGCAATTTACCTCCGCTTTCAGCGGCCAGACGAGGCTCGCCGACGGCTTGTTTTGCAGTGGGAATTTTGTCCGTGCCCTGGCGCTTAAGTGTTGTTTTATCATATGCTTGAAAACTGGGTGACGCAGAAAATTAAATTACTGTTTTCGCGGCGCGAGCGCCTGATCAGGATACCGCTCCACTTTCAGCGGCCAGGCGAGGCTCGCCGACGGCTGGTTTTGCAGCGGGAATTCGGTCCGTGCTCCTATCCATGCGCTTAAGTGTTGTTTTATCATATGCTTGAAACTGGGTGACGCAGAGATTTAATTCGTGCCAACTGCGTATCCCTTTCACTCAGCTAACTCCTCGCTCAAGAATCGATCCTCGAATTCCTTGAATTGTCGCCGGATAGTCTTCCACTACCGGAATCTACAGGTTGTGGCCGGCTGAGCCAACGGGGAACCCAGTTTGTCTTATTTCACGGCCCATTGGCGTGAAGGCGTGTCCGCCGATCCTCAGTTCGGATTATACACGCCCGGAGCCGGCAGGCTCGGTGGAGAACTGGTGCAAAGCCTTTGAGGTCAACGTAGAAAAATAGTTTCAGTTCCGATTGGCTGAGAAGCATAAAGCGTCACTTGGCGCCAATTAATATCGTCGAGATGGGCCAGCGAGACAGGTCCCTTCCCACTTCGCTGAACACCATGGAGACCAGCGTCACTTGGTTCGGCGGGCCCTCACCATAAGACCTTTCCTCAACTAGGGTCTGGAAAAGTACTTTATAGTAGACAGCAAGCAGATGAATGGAAGTGGCTTAAGTGCGGTATGGGCTTGCCGCGATTTGAATGGCAGGAGGGTTGAAAGAGGCCTGAGCGTCCACAATGGGAGGTGCACCGTGGCCGATCGGTGTTCTCACCACCGCCGCGCACTTCTTTTCCTGGCTGGGACGGTGCCCCGACAATGACATCAGCGTCAGGGGTCCTGCTGCCCGCGCTGTTAGACGCAAAACCGCCCGATCAGCGCCCGGCCAAATGATCGCTGAACGGAGAGGAACAGAGTCGAAGCCATCGCGGAAGAGGCCGCCAACGGCGCTACCCGACTGGCGGAGTTGCGAATGGAACCCCGAGGAAAACGGCGGTACGATCCCACTCCAGACCTTCGATAGTTCCCGAGTCGACCCGTCACCCGTAGCGGCGCCTTCCCGAATAGTGGGCTCAAGGCGAAGAGCAGGAGTGCGACACCGTATATTGGTTGTGCGGTCACCACCTCAGGCTATCGTATTGACGTCGGAGACTTTAGGTCGGCAGCCGTCGTCCAACTCGCGGGAAACGGCGAAGGGAACCGCGATTCAGCAACGGGTCGCGCCCTGGTACGCGGTGCCGCGAAGGTCCAGTCTACGGGACGCTGCGCGACAAGGCATTGCCAGAACCGCGTGTGGACCCTGAAT
Source organism: Acidobacteriota bacterium (assembly GCA_005808865.1). Lineage (GTDB taxonomy): Bacteria > Acidobacteriota > Terriglobia > Bryobacterales > Bryobacteraceae > SYKU01. Next base: position 2,075 of record SYKU01000134.1, on the reverse strand, counting down.
CGGCCCCCAAGCGCGGCATCCCAGGCTTATGTGCGGAGCTTGTCCTCCGCGAACTTCGCCATGAGGCTCAGCGCTTCATCGGCGGCGTCGAATGCTCCGATGCTCGCGGGGAACACATGGGGCATTCCGTCCCAGACGTGCGCCTCGGCGTTCACGCCTTCGGCCCTGGCACGCTCGACGTACCGAAGCGTATCGTCAAGCAGGATCTCGCTCGTTCCGACATGTAGCTGTATGGGCGGGAGGCCCGCAAGCTCGCCGTACAAGGGCGAGACGCGCGGATCGGTTGGATTGTGCGCGCCGGCGTAGAGGTTTCTCGCGGACACTAATGCTTCACGGGTCAGGAACAACTCCTCCTCGGCACGGCTTTGGTGACTGTCGCCGGTCAGGGCAAGGTCGGTCCACGGCGACAGAATGATGGCGGCTCTCGGAGCAAGGCCCGTGCCGGCGACAGCCTCCGCATGGACCAGCGCCAGCAGCACAAGCGCGAGTCCGCCGCCCGCCGAGTCTCCCGCAATAAGGATGTGTTGAGCCCCTTGGTCAACGAGACTCCGGTAGACGGCAAGAGCGTCGTCCACCGCGGCGGGGAACGGGTGCTCTGGAGCTAGCCGGTAGTCGGCGGCGAAGATGGCGGTGTTCGTGCGGACGGCGATCTGGCCGACGAAGTTCCGATACGCTCTCACCGAGCCCATGACATACGCCCCGCCATGGGTGTAGAGGATGACGTTGTCGGGGTGCGCGTTGCGCGGGCGGCACCATGTGCCAGGCACGCCTCCCACCATGCCGTCCTGGTAGTCGACTCCGGCAGCTTCCGGTGTCTGTTCCATGATGTGGTCGAACATCGGGCGAGCTTCGGGCCCCACCGTCTTGCCCTTCATGGGTGTTACTTGCGCGCGGATGGCCGCAACGATCGCTCCGTCTTTCCCGGTGAGCGCGTGCCGAATGACGGCTGGCTTGGACTGATTCATGATGACTCCTCTATCTCCTGTTGGATACTACGTGTGCTGCCCGACGGTGAAGACCACTTTGCCCACGAATCTTCCAGCGGAGGTCTCCGCGTACGCCTCGCGGAAGGCAGTCAGCGGATACGTTTGCCCGATCACCACCTCGACGTGCCCGGACGCCACCTCGCCTGCCAGCGCTGCGAGTGCGTCGGTGCGCGCTTGCATGCCCATCAATGCGTACTTCTGCCGCGAGTACAGATTACTTACCAGGCCAGAGAGCAACTCGACAGGCCTCGGCAGCGACGCTACGTACTTTCCGCCCGGCTTCAAGAGCTGGCGGCCCTGGGTGAAGGAGAGTTTGTCGGAAAGCTCAACAACTACATCGGACCGACGCCCGATCTCGAGAACGTTGTTCTTGCGATAGTCCACCACGTGGTGAACGCCCCAGCGTTGCACATACTCGGCACCCTTCTCGCTGACAACTGCGGTGACGTGCGCGCCCCTGCGTACCGCGAGTTGCGTGCCGAACATGCCGATCCCTCCGGTTACTCCGTTGATCAGGACCTCGGTGCCTTGGCTGATCGCCGCGCGCTCGAAGACGCTCGACGCCGTCGTGCCGGCAACGGGAATCGTAGAAGCCGCCCCGAAAGTAACGCCGGCCGGCTTTTTCGCAATCTTTCGTTCCTTTGCGACAACGAATTCGGCGAGACAGTCGCTCGCCGCACCGAAGACCTGGTCACCGGCGGCGTACGCGGTAACGGACCGGCCGACCCGCTCGACGACTCCGGAGAACTCCAACCCCTGGCCTTGGGGCATGCGCCAGCCGGTGAGGAACTTCACCTGCCCTTCTCTCATCTTCCAATCGACCGGATTGACAGCGGCGGCCTTTACTGCCACGAGTACTTCGTGCGCGCCGGGCTCGGGAACATCAGCATCGGCGAGTTCAAGCACGTCGAGGCCGCCGAAGCTACGGTAGAGAACCTTTTTCACGCGTGCTCCCGGAAGGCCTTGCGGACGACGTCGTCCACGCCCGTCCATTGAATGCCGGGATAGCGGTCGTTATCCAAGTGCGCTGGTGACATGACGCCAAGGGCTCCGCAATAGCCGTACTGCATCGCAACCCAGAGCGGCATC
>SYKU01000133.1 GCA_005808865.1 Acidobacteriota bacterium | reverse complement strand
TCAGGGGACTCAGGACCAGGTCACCGACAGGGACTTGGTTTCGATTCAGGAAGTCCGCACTAAAGTCGACAAAGCCTACGCGGCTTGGCTAAAATACCGTTCCTACGGGCAGGAACGGATAGATGCCATCGTCGAACACATGGCGGAAACGGCGCGGGCGCACGCGCAGCGGCTTGCGGAAATGGCCGTCGAGGAGACGGGTTACGGCAATGCGCGCGACAAGCTCGCGAAGAATTTGTTGTGCGCCGATCTCCTTCCCAGACGCATGCGAGGAATGAAGACCGTCGGCATTTTGCGGGAACTGCCGGAAGAGCGCGTGGTCGAGATTGGGGTGCCAGTGGGCGTGATCGCGGCGATTCTTCCGGTGACGAATCCGACCTCGACGGCGATCTACAAGAGTCTGATTTCGCTCAAGGCGGGCAACGCTGTGGTCCTCAGCCCGCATCCCTCCGCGAAGCGATGCACCTGTGAAACTGCCAGTGTTCTGTACGGGGCCGCTGTTGAAGCCGGCGCACCGGAAGATATCATTCAGTGCATCAACAACGCCACGCTGGAAGGTACAAATGCGCTGATGAAACATGAACGGACGGGCGTAATCCTCTCGACCGGCGGCTCGGGTATCGTCAAGGCGGCGTATTCGAGCGGCAAGCCGGCGTTTGGAGTGGGACCCGGGAACGTGCCGGTACTGGTCGAGCGGACAGCCGATATTGCCGATGCCGTAAGCAAGATCGTCACGGGGAAGTCCTTCGACTTCGGAACCGTATGCTCGAGCGAACAGGCGCTGGTCGCGGAAGCGGCCTTGAAGGATTCGATTCTCGCGGAATTGAAGAAGGCTAAGGCATATTTTTGCACACCGGAGCAGAAGGACGCATTGGCCAAGCTGCTGCTCACGCCTAACTGGACGGTGAATCCGAAGTGCGTGGGCCAGGCGGCTCCAAAAATCGCGGGAATGGCGGGCTTCGAAGTCCCTCATGATACGCCGATTCTTGTGGTGGAGCTCGAAGGAGTTGGCAAGCAACATCCGCTTTCGGCGGAGAAGCTGTCGCCCGTTCTCTCGTTATACTTCATGAAGGATTTCGAGGCGTGTATGGAGATCTGCGGGAGCATTCTCCGTTTCGGCGGTATGGGCCACACCTGCGGCATTTATTCCCGGGACGACGAGAAGATCCGGCGATACGCGCTCGCGATGCCGGCAATGCGGGTGCTGGTGAATACGCCGACACCCCAGGGCTCGACGGGGATCACGACGAACGTGTTTCCGGCGATGACACTCGGGTGTGGAGCGGCAGCCGGGAATATCACGAGCGATAACGTGGGTCCGCAACACCTGATCAACGTCAAGCGGCTGGCGTACGCTGTGCGGAAGGCGGAGGAGGCGTTTGAGATGCCATCGGCAGGCGCGAGTTCCGCAGCCGGTACTGACCGCCAGACGGTAGCGCGAGCAGTGGAGAAGTACCTGGAGAAGCGCGGCATTGCAGGTGGAGCCGGACGAGTGCCCCCATCCGCGGCGGTGGGTATAACCGCGAGCGTCGTGGACCGGTTCCTGGCTGCGCGCAGGCCGGAAGTTGTACAAGCGCAGTCCGGGGCCTCGTGCGGATGCGGACCCGTATCGGCGCCCGAAACGAAAACCGTGGCGCCGCCCGCGCCCAGCCCGGCCGCCGTCGTCGATTTCGTCTGCGAATTCGACGTCCGCGAAGCGCTGAGAGCGTCGCAGAAGATCCTCATCGGCCCAAAGACCATAGTCACGCCTTCGGCCAGGGATCTGGCCGAGCAGTTCGACGTATTCGCCGGAACGTAAAGATGAACCTCGACGCACTAAAAGACGAAATACCCGCTCAACTCGACGCCGCGGGTTTCGCCGTGTTTCACGGTGATATCGGGGCGATCGATTCCATGGGCGCCGTGGCCTGGAATGATACGGCATATCCGGACTACCAGATGTTTCTCAACGTCGCCCGCCGGGCTGGCGCGATCCTTATTTATTTCGCACACCGTGAATTCGAGGCCGACGAGATTGAGGACGAATTGTCCGAGTTGACCGAATGGGAAATACCGCACGAACAGCGCAGGCAGTACGAACGGCGGCTCCGCTCTTTCAAGGGACACGAGGGACGCACCTGCGCAATCGTCCTCGCTTTCGATCACGGCTCGCGCTTCTACACCTTCGATCTGGTGGCTCCCTGGTATCAGGATTTCCTCGATCTTTCCGATGAGATCTCAGAAAACGCCCCGGACGACGACGAGCCGGAACCGATGGGGCCGTATTTTTCCAACAATTGACGCAAGCGCGGTGGCTGCTTCCCGAGGATTGCGAGCTCCAGGCCGGCGCTCTCGATAGGGATCTCTCCATTGGTTTACCAGCGGCCAGAGTTCTCACGCGGCGCGGTATTCGAGGAGTGGCGGCAGCTAGGCGCTTTCTGAATCCAGCGCTTGCGGACTTGCACGAACCTTCGGCGCTCAGCGGCCTTGACGATGCAGTGGCGCGGCTGAGGCGCGCGATTTTCGGTGGCGAAAAGGTGCTCATCTACGGCGATTACGATGTGGATGGAATCACGTCGGTAGTGGTTCTCAAGAAGTGCATCGAGATGGCGGGAGGCTTGGCGGATTTTCACGTTCCCCACAGGCTGCGCGACGGTTATGGGATGCGGCCAGAGGTAGTGGAGGCCGCGGCGCAGCAAGGCATCCGGCTCATCGTAAGCGTTGACACGGGGATTCGCGCGGCGAAGGTGGTTGAAAGCGCGTCGGCTTTGGGGATTGACGTCATTATTACGGACCATCATCTCCCTGACCAGGAACTTCCTCCCGCGCTCGCTGTACTGAATCCGAACCGCCGGGATTGCCTTTATCCCGAGAAAAACCTCTGCGGTGTGGGCGTCGCCTTCAAGCTCGTGCAGGCGCTTCTCAGGAGTCTTGCCTGGCCGGCGGATAAGCTCTCGCGCGTTCTCGAATCGTTCCTGAAGCTGGTGGCGATCGGTACCGTGGCGGACGTAGTGCCGCTTACCGGCGAGAACCGTATCATCGTGAAGCACGGACTTAGCGGACTCGGCACGGTGAGGAATCCGGGGCTGAGGGCGCTGCTCGATGTCGCGGGATTTTCCGCTGGAACCACACCCACGGCCGGGCAGGTTGCGTTTCGCATTGCACCTCGAGTGAACGCGGCAGGCCGCATGGATACGGCAATGCAGGCGATCGAACTGTTTCTCACGGAAAGCCCGTCTCGGGCGCGCGAAATCGCAGCGCAGTTGAACGCGCTAAACGAGGAGCGGCAGGGGGCCGAGGCGGCAATTGTGCAGTCCGTGCTGGACCAGTGCGTGAGTTCCCCGGTCACCGACTCGCATGCCGCCCTTGTGTTTGCCGGTGAGGGATGGCATCGGGGAGTGTTGGGGATTGTCGCGAGCCGCATGGTGGAGCGGCATCATCGCCCGGCGTTTGTGCTGAGCGTCGATCGCGAGTTGGGGCTCGCAAGGGGATCCGGGCGAAGTATCGCCGCCTTTCACCTACTGGGAGCCATGGAGTCCATGCCCGATCTGTTCACGCAGTTTGGCGGACACGAACACGCCGCCGGGCTGACGATGTCCGCGGACCGGGTGAGCGAGTTTCGCGAGCGTTTCAACTCGTACGCCGCGGCGCGGCTCACGCCTGAAGACTACGTCCCGACGCTCCAGATTGACGCCAGCGTGGATTTTGCTGAGGTGGACGAGAGGACGGTCGGGGGTATTCTCAAACTGGGGCCGTTCGGCTCCGGGAATCCTGCTCCGGTGTTCGCCGCCTACGACGTCGAACTCGCCGGTCCGCCTGTGGTGTGGAAGGAAAAGCATCTGAGGCTTGCGCTGCGTCAAAGCGGCCGGACGTTTTTCGTAAAAGCCTGGAATCAGGCCGGGCGGTGCGGTGAGTTGAGCGCTGGATGCCGGATCGACGTCGCGCTAGCTTTCGAGGAAGACGCGTGGTCGGCCGCACGCGGGTACCAAAACTGGGCTGCACAGTTGAGAGACTTTCGGGTGGTAGGGTAACCAGCCTACCGCGACGGTGGCCTATTGAGCCGTCGCCCGACTTCCATGGGGCTGCGGATTCGACGGTAGCGATTCGACTTGAAAGGACGGTCTCCTTCGCTTCCGTTTGAGGCACGCGTGCCTCGTTGTCCTGGCGTATTCGTAGAGCGCCAGGGGAATGTGGGCTTCATGGCTCGTTTAGGTTCAGTTCGATCGCAGCTTAACGCAGAAGGCGAACGAGTTGTTGCGGGGATTTGGCCAACTGCACAGGGCCTCGCTGCCCGGTAACACACCCATGAAATTCTGGTTGGACTCAAAGGGAGTCGAAGCATTGGGTGTCGCCGAAAACAGGCAGGTTTCCGATTGCAAAAGAGGGTGGGGAGGGACCGGTCATGGGGCTTCCTCAACCCTGGGGACGGCCTGTTCCGGTCCGGCGGGAACCGGATCTATGCCACGCTCGGCACAAAAGAGGGCGCGTGGATATCAGAACCGGGTTCGCGGCACGCCGCTGCCAGGGGATTCAATCGCCTTGCCGCCCGCGATTGCCAGGTTTGCCATAGTCTCACACCCCCCGGCGAGGCGCGCGGCGGCCGAAAATGGCATTCACCTGCGACGGGCGCCAGTCGCGATGGGTGGCAGAGCCGACCGCGGCACCCAAAAAGGAGCAAAGTGAGCCGGTGGCGCTGCCGCCCAGTGTTTGAAGATTGATCCCGCCGAGCCGCCGCAGCGTGGCAGATCTGCTGAAGGCCGCTCGCGGTTTATGAAAACCGCACGCCGCCGGTGAGCGACTTTGAGGCGGTGTTATCGTAGAGTGAACCTGGGCTGCGGAGGATTCTCGTGGATAGAAGAACGTGTCTGAAGGCGCTCGGAATGAGCGCGGTAAGCTGGGCGGTGAAGGCTCAAGGCAAGCCTGCGCCAGGGAAGCCAAACATCGTGTTCATTCTGGCAGATGACATGGGCTATGGCGACCCCGGCTGTTACGGATCGAAAAAGATTCCGACGCCGAATATGGACGCACTGGCCGCGGACGGAATGCGGTTTACCGACGCTCACTCGGGCTCGGCCGTATGCACGCCCACACGCTACGGAATCATGACAGGCCGGTATTGCTGGCGCACGCGACTCAAGCGGAGCGTGCTGCTCGGGTACTCCGAACCGTTGATCGAGGAGGGGCGCCTTACTGTTGCCTCACTGCTGAAGCAGAACGGGTACCACACGGCGTGCGTGGGCAAGTGGCATCTCGGGCTCGAGTGGAAGCTCAGGAACCCACCGGCCGGAACGGAGGAATCGAACATCGATTTCCCGGCACCCGTAAAACGAGGTCCCCAAAGCTACGGGTTCGATGAATTCTTCGGGATTTCCGCGTCGCTCGATATGCCCCCGTATATCTACATCGATGGCGACCGCGTTGTAGGCGAACCGACCGGTTATATGGAGAGGCAAGGACTGGTGCGGGCCGGCGTACGCGAACCTGGCTTTCGTATGGTGGATGTACTACCTGCACTGACGCGCAAGGCGGTGGAGTATATCGACTCTCGCGGCCGGGATCCGTCGCGGCCGTTCTTCCTTTACTTTCCGCTCACATCGCCTCATACGCCCGTCGTGCCGGCGGAGGAATTCAGAGGCAAGAGCGGGGCAGGCGACTACGGGGACTTCGTTGTCCAGACCGACTGGACCCTCGGCGAGATTATGAAGGCCCTGGCGCGCAACGAGTTCGCCCAGAATACACTACTGATCATGACCAGCGACAACGGCTCGACGAATCCAGTGATGACGCAGTTCGATCACCGCCCGAACGGACCCTGGCGCGGACGCAAGAGCGACGCCTGGGATGGCGGGCATCGTGAACCGTTCATCGCGCGCTGGCCGGCAAAGATTAAAGCGGGAACGGTAAACCCGGAGCTGATCTGCCTGGGCGATCTGATGGCCACGTGCGCGGAAATCGTGGGGGCGAAGTTGCCGAGAAACGCGGGGGAGGACAGCTACAGCATCCTTCCAGCACTGCTGGGAACGACGGGCGGAACGCCGATTCGAGAGGCGGTGATTCATCATTCGATCGAAGGCACTTTCGCCGTGAGGCAGGGTCCATGGAAGCTGGTGATAGGGCGTGGGTCAGGCGGATGGAGCAGCAAGGGATTGCCGGAAGATCCGGAGGGACAGTTGTACAATCTCGAGAACGATCCGGGCGAGATGGATAACCAGTATACCCAGCGGCCCGAGATGGTGCGGAGACTGACACAGTTGCTGGATAGGTACAAGAAGAAAGGGCGAAGCAGTCCGCGCCGGTAACGCGGCCCGAAGAGTCTGACAAGCAGGCCGGAAGGATTGAAGCCGCCGGCGGCAAAGCCGAGAGCGCCGCCCATGCGTGACGGATCAGGCCGCCGCCCGACCAAGAAGGGATCTGAGAAGTGATTCTCAGAATGGGCGATGCTTGCTGGAGATGGAAATCAGGCGGGATGAGATCATTTCCCGATACAGAAAGTGGAGAAGATGCGGTTCAGGATGTCGTCGGCGGTGGTGGCGCCGGTGATGGCGTCGATGGGCCGTAATGCTCCGTAAAGATCGAGTAACAGCATCTCGTGCGGGATGCGGGCTTCAATAGCGAGGCGCGCCTTTTGGAGATACTCCAGCGCTTCCTTCAGAAGGCGTTCGTGCCGCACGCTCGTGATGAAGCCGCTTTCCCGCGCAGGTTCGCCTTCAGGCGCTACGGCTCGGAGAATCGCGACGCGAAGGGCATCCACGCCCTCGCCTGTTTGCGCTGAAACGAAAAGCGCGGCGGCGGCCGCCGGTTGGCTTAGCGGGAGGTCGCACTTGTTCGCCACAACCAGAGCGTTCCCACAAGATCGGGCACGCCCAATCAAAGCAAGGTCTTCGTCGATCGCAGGCGCCGAAGCATCGACCACAACCAGCACCAGATCCGCATCAGTCATTGCCTGATAGCTACGCTCAATCCCAAGCGTCTCGGCCAGCCCTTCAGCCTCACGGATTCCGGCGGTGTCGATGAGCTTCACGGGAAGCCCTCCGATTGACGCGACCTCGCTCACAAGATCCCGCGTGGTCCCGGGCATGCCGGTGACGATTGCGCGGTCCTGTTCGAGCAGGCGGTTGAACAAGGAACTCTTGCCCACGTTCGGCCGGCCTACAATCGCAAGCGACAGGCCGGCCGAAACCAGTTTTCCATACGCGAAGCTTGTGGCGAGACGGCGCGTGCCCTCGATAACGGGATCGAGGCGGCGCAGGAGTTCGGCGTCCGGCGGGACGCTGATATCGTCTTCGGCGAAATCGATCCCCGCTTCGAGGAGAGAGAGCAGTTCGAGCAACTGCTCCTTCACCGGCGCGAGCCGTTTTGAGACGGACCCCTCGGCCTGCTGCGCCGCGACGCGCGCCTGATACAGCGTGGTAGCGTCAATCAGGTCACGAATGGCCTCCGCGCGCGGAAGATCGATACGTCCGTTGAGGTACGCTCTCAGCGTAAACTCGCCTGGTTCGGCCAGCCGCGCGCCGCCCTCAAGAGCGCGATCCAAACAAAAGCGCAAGACAACGGGAGAACCGTGGCATGCGATCTCGACCACATCCTCGGCGGTGTAAGATCGTGGGCGCTCGAAGAACGTGACGACCACCCTGTCGATGGTTCGCGAATCCTGGTCCGTGAGTTCGGCGAGCGCCGCGGTCCATGGCCGCCACTCAGGAGGACGACGCAAAAGGCTTTCCGCAACCGTTCTCGACTCCGGTCCCGACAGCCGGACAACGCCGATACCGCCGCGGCCGGGCGGCGTCGCGACCGCCACGATGGTGTCACCTGGATTCAAGATGCGCCGTCAGCGATGCCCGGCCTTGACCGGCCTTCCGTCCATGAAGTCGATTTCAATCAATTTCTCGCTCGTGGGAATGCGCGCGACGATTGTTTTTGTGGCGGTGTCGATCACGATGCCTCCGTCCGGGTAGGCGTACTTACCGTCGATGCTGAACGAAATCCAGCCCGGCGTGGGATGCTCTTGCGGGTCCATATAAATCGGCACTCCGGTGACATACTTCGGGGGCAGGGAAGTCACGTCGTATACGTATACGTAGACGTAGCCGTAGACGCCATCGACCATCCAGACTTCTTTCTGATTCGGGCTGAGATTGATCCCATGACTGGGCGTGCTGTGCGGCTTACGCGCCGGCGGATTCGGGTATTCGGCGAGGCGGGAAGGCGGTGTTTTTGCCTCCACGCGGTGAAGCATGGCGCCGCCCCATTTTTCTCCGTCCCGCACCGCGCCGACTTCGAATCCAAGCAGTCCATCCACGTTCGCGTAAACGTACTTCTCGTCGTCGCTTACCGCAAAGGGCCTGACACCCTTGCTGAACGGCCCCACCTTGCCGATCAGCTTGTTGGTTTTCGTATCGGCGATGTACACATAGGGCAGGGTGAGCACTTCGAGGTAAACGCGGGTACCCGCCGGATTGATCCAGGTGTTGTGCGGCCCGATGCTGCCAATCGGATTGACGTCGTAATTCCTGCCCCTTCCCACGGGAATCTTCGCGATGACTTCGGCGTCCTTCGCGCGAAGCACCCACCAACTGTCATCGTCCCGGTAGGGAATATACATGGTCTGGCCATCGGGCGTGACCCACATGCTGTCGGCGTACTTGCCCAGTTTCTTCCGCCAGTCGATCTTGTCCGTCGCGAGGTCAATGCAGATCAGTTCGTCCTGCTTATACGAGCTGACGTACAGCTTCCCGAGTTGCACGCTGGCCGCGATACCTTTATATCCGCCACCACCTGGGACTTCGATCTTCCGCACGAGGGCGTGCCCATTATCGAGGTCGTAGACGCTGATGGTGGACCTATCGGTGACGTATAGGCGGCGTTCGAGTTTCCCAGCAGCGGCAGCGACGCTGGACAGGGCGAGCGAAGCCGCCAGGGCAAGCGCGGAGAGCCTCATGCGAGGATCTGGTTGACCACGTTGCCGTGGATATCGGTGAGGCGGAAGTGACGGCCCTGGAATTTGAAGGTAAGCCGCGTGTGATCGATGCCGAGCCGGTTCAGAATGGTGGCGTGCAGGTCGTGAACGTGGACCGGGTCCTTGACGATGTTGTAACTGAAATCGTCTGTCTCGCCATGTGTGGCGCCGGGCTTGATGCCGCCACCTGCCATCCACTGCGTGAAACAACGCGGGTGATGGTCGCGGCCGTAGTTATCGGCTGTGAGTTTACCCTGACAGTAGACGGTACGCCCGAACTCTCCGCCCCAAACGACTAGCGTGTCGTCGAGGAGCCCTCTTTCTTTCAGATCCTGCACCAGGCCGGCCGAGGGTTGGTCGATATCGCGGCATTGCAGCGGCAGTTGCTTCGGAAGTTCGGTGTGATGGTCCCATCCGCGATGGAAAAGCTGGATGAAGCGAACGCCGCGCTCGGCCAGACGGCGGGCAAGCAGGCAGTTCGCGGCGAATGTGCCAGGCTGCCGGGATTCCGGGCCGTACAATTCAAACGTTCGCTCCGGCTCCTTCGACAAGTCCGTAAGCTCGGGTACCGAGGATTGCATCTTGTAGGCCATCTCGTACTGAGCGATACGCGTCGCAATCTCCGGATCGCCGAATTCCTGGAGCTTCAACTGATTGAGACTGGCGAGATCGTCGAGGAAGCCACGACGGTCATTAGGCGTCATTCCGTCGGGATTCGACAGGTACAACACGGGGTCGCCCACGGAACGGAACTTCACGCCCTGGAATCGCGAGGGCAGAAAGCCGCTGCCCCAGAGGCGGTCATAGAGCGGCTGGTCGCCGGGGCGGCCAGTCCCCTGGGAAACCATGACGACGAAGGCCGGCAGTTCCTTGTTCGCGCTCCCCAAGCCGTAGGACAACCAGGCGCCGATGCTGGGGCGGCCGGCAATTTGAAATCCGGTCTGGAAAAACGTGATGGCGGGATCGTGATTGATGGCCTCGGTGTGGAGCGATTTAACGAAGCACAAATCGTCGGCCTGTTTCGCGATGTGCGGGATGAGCTCGCTCGCCCACGCACCGGATTTCCCATGCTGCGCGAAGCTATACTTTGTGGGCGCGATTGGAAAGGACGCCTGTGTAGCCGTCATGCCGGTGAGCCGCTGGCCGCGGCGGATGGAGTCCGGAAGCTCAGTGGCGCGCAGCTCCTTGAGCGCGGGCTTGTAGTCGAACATGTCCATCTGAGATGGCGCGCCGGACTGGAACAGATAAATGACCCGCTTAGCCTTGGGCGCAAAGTGAGGGATGCAGAGCGACGCGCCGGGATTGGCGTCCGCCGCGCCGAGGTCCTGTTCGAGCAGCGTGCCAAGTGCGGCGGTTCCCAGGCCCCACGCCGTGCGGGAAAAGAAATGACGCCGGGTCTGCAATAACTGGTTCTCGAAGCGGGGGTCCATCTCGGGTTACTCCTTTGTCACAGTTTCATCAAGGTTCAGGATCAGGCTGGCGACGGTTGTGTAGGCCGCGTGTTCGCCGGCGTCGAGGTTCTCATTACGGGAATGCTCACCTTGTTTCAGCAATTTCAAAGCCGCAGCCCGGTCTGTCTGGTGCCTGTCCAGATAGCGGTGAAAGGCGCCTTTTAGAATCCGGCTTTCCTCGGGGGACGGGTAACGGGCGGTGGCGAGACGGAAAGCAAAAGCAATCCGGTCCGCGGGCGTAGCGCCGCCCTCCGCCAACATTCGTTCGGCGAGCATCCGGCTGGCTTCCAGATACGTCACGTCGTTCATCAGCGTAAGCGCCTGCAAGGGCGTATTCGTGCGTGTCTCACGCACGGTGCACGCTTCACGACCGGCCGCGTCGAAGGTCATCATCGAGGGCGGTGCGATAGTACGCTTCCAGAACGTATACAGGCTTCGGCGATACAGCTTGTCGCCGGTGTCGGGCTCGTAGTCGCCGCTCGCCATCTCCTTCCAGAGACCCTTCGGTTGATAAGGCTTCACGGACTTTCCGCCGAGCTTTTCGACGAGCAACCCGGAGACAGAGAGCGCCTGGTCGCGCACGGCTTCGGCTGGAAGCCGATAACGCGGTCCGCGGGCGAGCAGACGGTTCTCAGGATCGCGCTGGATCAACTCAGGTGTCACCTTCGAGGACTGCCGGTAGGCGGCGCTCATCATGATGGTCTTCTGCATCGCCTTGACGTCCCAGCCGGAGGCCACGAACTCAGTAGCGAGCCAGTCCAGCAACTCAGGGTGGGAGGGCCATTCGCCTTGAGAACCGAAGTCCTCCGTGGTTTTCACGAGGCCTGTTCCGAAGTACATTTGCCAGAACCGGTTCACGTTGACGCGCGCCGTCAGGGGGTTGTCCGGAGAAACAAGCCACTTCGCCAAGCCGAGGCGGTTCCCTGGCGCATCGGCAGGCATCCGGTGGAGTACGGCGGGAACGCCCACGGTGACCTTGTCGCCCGGTCTGTCATACGCTCCACGCACAAGGACGAACGTATCGCGCGGACGCGGACTCTCCTGCATTACCATTACGGTGGAGAAACCGGCGACGAGGGTGTCTTTCTGCTTGCGCAATTCCTCAAACCGCTTCCATGCCTGCTGAATATGCGCGGGCGCGGCGGTATGCAGGAAGTACGACGCGAGCTTCATGGACTGCGCGCGGGTGCGGACGGCCGGGGCAACTGCCGCAATCGAACCCGCGGAAGCGGCGAGCGAGATCATCGAAACTTCATCGGGAGTGAGGGCGGTTTTGTAAACGTGAACCTCGTCGATTGCGCCTCTGAATCCCGGCGTATCCACGCCGCCTCCCCCGACACGGAAGGGTTTCTTCACGTTGAACGATTGATTCAATTCGTCGAGCAGTACCTTGATCTTCACAGGCGCGCCATTCACGTAAATGCCGACGCCGCTCGCAACACGGCTCCCGTCGTAGGTCAGGGCGACATGGCTCCAGCGGTTGAGGGGCAACGCTTCGACGGATTCGACTCGTAACGAATCGTCAAGCCAACGGACCACCATGTTGGCCTGAAGCTTGCCCGCTTTCAGAATCAATGCGTACCCCTGTCCGTCGCCTTTGTCTTCCACCCGGTTTACGATTGCGCCATCAGGGGACGATGGGTTAATCCAGGCCGACAAAGTGAACTTGTCCAGGAATCCAAAGGCGGCGGTATTTCCACCTTCGAATGTACGCGTTCCGTCGAAGTTCGCGGCGCGGCCGGACGGTCCCGCTGCTTCTTCGTCGAGCGGAAAGCTCGCCAGAAGGCCTTCCGGACCGGCCCACGCAGGCAGAGAGGACGGGCCTCCGAGCAGAGTAAGTTCCCAGGCTCGCTGCGTTCGCTCGAGTTCCGGACCGAGCGCGACCCACTCACGCCCGGCGGCGGCGACCTTAGGTTCGAGCGCCTTCAGCTTTGCCTCCTGCTCCCGGGTGGGCGCCGGGATGTACGGGGGCGAATTGTCGTATTTACTGGCGCGACCGAATTCGGGGATGTTGTTGAACGCCGCGAAGAGCTGATAATACTCCTTTTGCGTGAGCGGATCGTACTTATGATTGTGACAGCGCGCGCACCCCAGAGTGAGGCCAAGGAAGACTGTGGAGGTTGTGTCGACGCGGTCCACCACGTACTCGACGGCATACTCTTCCGGAACGATTCCGCCTTCGCTGTTTCCGCGGTGATTACGGTTGAATCCGGTGGCGATGCGCTGATCGAGAGTGGCATTGGGCAGCATGTCGCCTGCGATCTGTTCGACGGTAAAGCGGTCGAAGGGCATGTTGTTGTTGTAGGCTTCGATAACCCAGTCGCGCCATCGCCACATGCTGCGCTCGCCATCGCTTTGATAGCCGCTCGTGTCGGCATAGCGCGCGGCATCAAGCCAACGGACAGCCATCCGCTCGCCGTAACGAGGCGAGGCGAGAAGACGGTCGATCATTCTTTCATAGGCATTGGGCGCGGAGTCCGCGAGATAGGCGTCGATTTCGGATGGCGTGGCCGGGAGGCCGGTAAGATCGAAAGTGGCGCGACGGATGAGGGAAGTTTTCGGTGCTTCGGGCGAGGGCTTCAACCCCTCCCGGCCAAGACGTTCGAGAATGAAGTGATCGATTGCATTGCGCGGCCATGCCTGATTGCTCACGGCGGGCAAAGGCGGACGTTTCGGCGAGATGAAGGACCAGTGCCCCTGCCACTTCGCGCCCTGTTCGATCCAGCGGCGGACAGTGTCGATTTCGCGGGCACTCAACTTCGCCGCGCCGCTGTAGGCGGGAGGCATTCGCTTGGCGGTGTCGTCGGTTGAAATGCGGCGGAGCATTTCGCTCTTCGCTGCGTCGCCGGGAACGATGGCGAGGTGGCCGCCGAGATCAGCCTTGGCTCCGGCTTCTGTGTCGAAGCGGAGCTTCGAGTTGCGTTTCGAGGCGTCAGGTCCATGACAGGTATAGCACTTGTCGGAGAGAATGGGACGGATCTCGCGGTTGAACTCGACGGTCTGAGCGGCGAGGGCGGTGGCCAGGAGGAGGGAGGGAAACAGACACCGTAGGGCGGTGGATCCGGACGGGCCTGAGGGGGGTGACGCACAAGAATAATTCTTTTTGGAACGGGCAAGAAGCGCAGTCATGTTGTTTCGAATCAACTTTCCTCGATAGTACGAGCCGAGGCGATATTGCTACGAACTGGCTCTGGTCACGGGAACGACTTCACACCAATGCGGGGTGCTCCGCAGGGCGGGGTGCGCTTTTCGGACACCGCTGCCTCCCTCAATAGTAATACCACGCCAAGCCAAGGTCCTGACTGGTGACCCAGCGACGGGCAGGGAACATGCTCCGCCCTACGCATCTCACCGGTCGGAGCCTACTCCGTCAGATCGCCGCGATTGCGCCCAGGAATTCGAAGGGAATGGAAACGTCAGCGCCGCCCGGCAAAATCGGAGGGGCACCACCGCATTGATCACCACCGTGGAGTCAGGGTCGAAAAACCCTCCACCGGTCGGCTCCAACGAACGGGCAAAAGCGGCAGACGAAAAAAGGCGATCGTCTGCCCCACCGCATTCCGCAGGGAAGTTTGGTGCAAGGACCATGACGCAGAGGCGTTCCGTATACGCCATTGAAATCCGTATTACTGCAACGTGGCCCCGCGTGGAGCGCTGTCCGCACGCAACTCCCACATGCAAGGAAAGGCCGGCAATAGAAACCATAGTCTCCACAATGGTGATCGATCGCCAACGAAGTATGGTATGCCTTCGTCGCTAACGCAAGGCCGGTTCCGGGGGAAGATGCGGGTATCCGGCTTCCAGATCATGTTGGGAAAAGCCGGTGGTCTCGATCCGGGCGAGATTGCCCGTAGTCTCAAATTGAAAGCAGTTGGAGAAGGACCATTGGCAGCGCCGAGGAGACTTTGATGGCGGACGGAAGGCGCCTGAACCCTCGCTGTGAAGCAGTGCCTTGCAGCGTCCTCGCAACCGGCCCTCGCCGAGGCACCCCCTCATGGTGTAATCTTAACGTTCGAGACACTCACATGAAACGAATCACAGTCAGCACACTTTTCCTGATCCTGCTCGCGGCCGCCTGGACGCTCGCTCCGAACAGCGGGTCCACCACGGCGCGGGCGCAGGGCGCCGGCACAAGCGGCAACGGAAAGCTTAAGTTCCGCGTCCTTTACACGTCGAGCCACCTTCCCGCCGAGGCCCGAGTAGAAAAGGTCCTCAAAGCCGCTCACGGCGGCTTTGCCATCGACCGCCGTCCTGGCAAGGGCGAGACCTACTTCGCTCTTCCTGGCGCCGGGATCGTTCAGATCAGCGCTGATCTCAAGTCGACCCGGATGGTCGCGACACCGGCGGAGATGAAGGACGCCAACATGCACAATGCGACGCTCTTCGTCGCGCCTGACGGCGCGCCGTACCTCGCATTCCCAGGCAATGGAGCGCAGCGCGTGTTTATCACCACGATCGACGGCAAGCTGGTCCAGACGCTAATGCCTCCCGAGGGCATGAGCGATCTGGGCAATCCGGCGGCGACGAATTACTTCCTCGGCCGCGGCAGCTTCATTCCCACCGACGTCGAATACATCGACGGAATGTTGTACATGTCCACGGGGTATTCCAACCTTGATTTCGTGTTGACCGCGCGGGTCGCGTCAACGAACCCTCTACGGTTCGAATGGAATGATCTCGCGTTCGGCGGCAAGGGCACCGCCCCAGGCCAGTTCGGTACCGGACACGGAATCACCGTTCCGCTGGGAACGAAGCGTCTGGATATATCTGATCGCCCCAACGCGGAGATCGATCGCTTCACGCGTTACGGCCAGTATCTGTCGACAGTGAAGATGCCGCTCGGATCGCTGCCGTGCGATATCGCGTATGAGGGCAAGTATTCGATCGTCGGGTCGCTCGACGGACCGGACCGCAGCAAGGGAGCGCCGATTTACATCATGGAGAACGACCAGCTTGTCTCAACGGTGATGGTGAAGGAAGACCTCGGTCTACCGAACTTTCTGCATATTCATAACGCCGTGATGAAGTCGCACGGCGGAAAATTGTACATCATCGCGCAAGCGTGGAATCCTGGCGACTTCGCGATTCTCGAACAAGTAATGTAACCTGCGTGAAGCCCGCGGATTCCCAGGCTCTCTCTCCGGCGTTAAGCTGAAACAGAGAGGGCACATTGAGTCTGGAGCAATTCGAGATCGCGCGTCAGGCGGTAGATCTGACGGCGCGGCTGCTTGAAGATTCGCGCCGCGGCGAGACGACCGCCGAACGTGCGCAATCGCGCAAGATCGCCCGCCTGATGGAAGACCCCAACGGGAAGGCGATGGCGATGAGCGATCAGGTTTTCCGGAGTCATCGTCCCTCGCGCATCGCGGATCAGTTGAGCTACCTTGTGGAACGCTATGGCGTTCCAACGTATCTCGGGAATTTCGATCAATGGGCGCTGTGGCTTGGGAGCACGCTTGGCGAGTACATTCCCGCGATGGTGGTGCCGTTCGTTGTGGCGAAGCTGCGGCAGGAAACGCGGTCCGTAATCCTGCCGAGCGAAGAGGAGGAATTCCGCGAATACGTGGAGCGGCGGCGGAGCGAAGGCACGCGGCTCAATCTGAACCAGCTTGGCGAGGCGATCCTCGGTGAAGAGGAGGCCGGACGGCGGCTGGAAGCGTATCTGAAGCTTCTGGCGCGCGACGAGGTGGAGTACATCTCCGTCAAGATTTCGTCGGTGTTCAGCCAGATCAACCTGATCGCGTTCGAGCACACCGTGGAGCAGATCAAGCACCGGTTGCGAGCGCTCTACCGGCAGGCGATGCGTGCGCACTTCACAGACGCCGCCGGACGGGCACTGGCGAAGTTCGTCAATCTGGATATGGAAGAGTATCGCGACCTGGCGCTGACGGCGACAGCGTTCACGGAAGTCCTCGACGAGGATGAATTCAAAATGTACCGCGCCGGGATCGTCTTGCAGGCTTATCTGCCGGACGCGCACCCGTGGCAGCGCCAATTGACGCGTTGGGCGCTGGCCCGCGTGGCAAGAGGCGGAGCGCCCATAAAGCTGCGAATCGTCAAAGGCGCGAACCTCGCGATGGAGCGGGTGGATGCGGAGATGCACGGATGGCCGCTCGCTCCCTACGCGTCGAAGCCGGAAGTAGACGCGAATTTCAAGCGAATGCTTGAATACGGAATGAAGCCGGAGCACGCGGCGGCCGTGCACCTGGGTGTCGCGACGCACAACCTGTTCGACGTGGCGTATGGGTTGTTGCTGCGGGCGAAGACTGGAGTCGAGGCGCAGGTTGAGATCGAGATGCTAGAAGGGATGGCCAACCATCAGGCGCGAGCCGTCCACGAAGCGGCCGGAGGACTCCTGCTATACGCGCCCGTCGTGAAGCGCGAGGACTTTCACAGCGCGATTTCGTATCTGGTGCGGCGCCTGGATGAGAACACCGCACCCGAGAATTTCCTGCACGACCTGTTCGCGCTGGAGCTTGGAAGCGCGAGTTGGGAACGGCAAAAGAGCGCGTTCCTGCAAGCGGTGCGGGACCGCGATCTCGCGGCGCTCGGGCCCCGCCGGACGCAGAACCGGGCGGGGGAGAGCAGGGTCTTCAGCGCGGGAGAGCCGTTCGCGAATGAGCCGGACACGGACTGGTCGCCGCGCCACAATAGCGACTGGATCATGGGGGTTATCAGGGAATGGCGCGCTCGCGGGCCGGAGGTGATTCGCGGCGGAGACGGCACGAATTTCGAAGTTGGCGCCGATCCTTCGCGGCCCGGCGTCGAAGCGTACCGATACACGCTCGCCGGACCGCGGGATGTTGAGGCGGCCCTTGAAATCGCGGCAGCCGCGCGCGTTTCCTGGGGAGCCATTCGGGCAGAGGAGCGGGGCCGCCTTCTTTCGCGGTGCGCGGAAGTTCTTGCGAAAAGGCGAGGCGAGTTGATCGCCTGCATGACGCTCGACGGCGCGAAGGCGATCCCCGAGGGCGACGCCGAAGTGAGCGAGGCGGTGGACTTCGCCAATTACTACGCCCGTACTTCGCTCGCGGGCACGCACGAGACCGATGGATGTGAAGCGGCTCCGCTTGGCACAGTGCTTGTGACCCCTCCATGGAACTTTCCCCTGGCGATACCGTGCGGAGGCGTCCTTGCCGCTCTGATGGCGGGCAACACCGTGATTCTCAAACCCGCTCCGGAAGGGGTCCTGGTCAGTTGGTATCTCTGCAATGCGCTCTGGGACGCGGGAATCCCACGCGATGTATTGCAGTTTCTTCCCGCTCCCGACAATGACGTGGGACGGGAGATAGTGACGGATTCGCGGGTCCATGCCGTGATTCTGACGGGCGCATACAGTACGGCTCGGATGTTCCAGTCGTGGAAGCCGGAGCTGCGGCTGATGGCGGAGACGAGCGGGAAGAACGCCATGATTGTGACGGGAATGGCCGATCACGACCAGGCGATCCGCGATCTTGTCAAATCAGCATTTGGACATAATGGGCAAAAATGTTCGGCGGCAAGTGTTGCAGTCCTTGAAGCGGAGGTCTACGATAATCCGTCGTTTCTACGTCAACTGCGGGACGCAGCGGCGAGTTTGAGCGCAGGCTCGGCATGGGATCCATGGAATGTCATTACACCGCTGATTCGCGAACCCGGTGACGATCTGTTGCGCGGCCTGACGCAACTGGACGACGGCGAATCGTGGCTGCTTGAACCGCGCGCGTTGAGCCCGAACTTGTGGACACCGGGCATCAGGCTCGGAGTACGCCCGGGATCGTGGTATCACCGGACGGAATGCTTCGGACCGCTGCTGGGCTTGATGCGCGCTGCGAATCTGGACGACGCCATCGAGATCGTCAACAGCAGTGAGCTTGGATTGACAAGCGGGATACAGTCGCTCGACGACCGGGAAATTCTGAAGTGGCGGGAGCGTATCGAAGCGGGCAACCTGTACGTGAATCGGGGCACGACCGGTGCAATCGTCCGGCGGCAGCCATTCGGCGGATGGAAGAAGAGCGTGTTCGGCGAGGCCAAGGCGGGAGGCGAGAATTACGTCTACAGTTTATGCCGCTGGACGCAGCGTGAGGCGCCAGTTCTTGCGGCAGAGCCCGCGCCGCTGGTGAACGATTTCGTCGCGCAACTGATGGATTGGGCGATTGCCGGCAGGCACGACGAATGGACAGGGGACCTGCATGCGGCCGCGGGGAGTTACGCCTATTGGTGGAACCGGCACTTTAGCCGTAGTCAGGATCCAAGCGGACTGGCGGCCGAGAGTAACGTATTCCGATACCGCCCGATCCACAACGTGCTGATTCGCGCAAGCGGCGTCGAGGAATTGCCAGGAGCGCTTCTCTGCCTGATCGCAGCGCGGACGTGCGGAGTGCCGGCAGTGCTGAGCACGGGTGGAGACGTAAGGCTCGACAGGCGCTTCCCGCATGGGGAGGTGGTGATGGAGGAAAGCTCCGCGTTCGCGGCGCGGTTGAGTCAGTTCGAGCGTGTGCGGGCCTTTTCGCGGGTCAGCCGTACCGCGATCGAGGCTGCCAACGAAGCTCATGTGCATCTGGTAGACTCGCCGGCATTGCTTCATGGACGGTTGGAGTTGCGGCACTACGTGCGAGAGCAGTCGGTCACGCAGACGTTGCACCGGTATGGGAATGTTTCAGGGGTGGATAGTTGAAGCGGCTCAACCTGAACACCCACGATAGAATCAGGTACATGCGGAAACCGTGTTTGCAGGTTCTTGCCCGGCTACTGTTGGCTTGCCCGGCTTTCTCGCAACCGCAGTCTGCCGTGAATCCCCAGCCTGGCATCAAACTGGACCTCGATCAACTGAAGGCGCAGATTCGTGTTACCGCCGGACGGCGTCTGCGCCCGCAATCATGGCCCGGCGGGGCGCGCGTTGCGGTGGCGCTGAGTTTCGACGTGGACAATATGGCGGCATCGCTCGCCCGGGGCGATATCGCTCCCGGAGTTCTGTCGCGCGGGGAATATGGCGCGGTAGACGGACTGCCGCGGATTCTGCGGCTGCTCGATAAATACAAGATCCCAGCCTCTTTCTTTATTCCGGCGGTGAGCGATTTACTCCACCCGCAGATGATACGGGACATTCTGGCCAGCGGGCGGCACGAAGTCGGCGTTCACGGCTGGATTCACGAGCTCCTTCCCGCGCTCAACGATGAGGCCGAAGAGCGGCGGTTGCTGGAACGGGCGGTCGCGCACCTCACCAAAGTCATTGGTAAGCGGCCTGTGGGTTATCGTGCGCCTTCGTGGGCATTCAGTCCGTACACGATGGGTCAGGTGGCGAAGGCGGGCTTTCTGTATGACAGCAGCCTGATGGCCAGCGACGATGCCTACGAGGTGTTGCTCGATGGCAAACCCACAGGCGTCATTGAGCTTCCCATTGAGGGATTCTGGACGATTTCCCCCTCCTCAACCTTCCGGGCGGCGCGCTCGCCTCACCCCAACTGGTGAACCAAGTCTTCCAATCCGAGTTCGATATGGCCTACGAGGAAGGGGGCCTTTTTATCCTGACAATGCATCCTCACGTGACAGGGCACCGTTCCCGAGCTGCCGCGCTGGAGAATCTGATCATGCACATGAGGTCGAGGCCCGGCGTCTGGTTCGCGACCCACGAACAGGTAGCGCGATATGTCAAGGAAAAGGGCGGGCGATAAGCCGCACCGGGAACGTAACCGCGGCGTTGAGGCGCTCATTCTCGTCGAGAGTCGGTTGCG
This sequence comes from Acidobacteriota bacterium, assembly GCA_005808865.1. GTDB lineage: Bacteria > Acidobacteriota > Terriglobia > Bryobacterales > Bryobacteraceae > SYKU01. The sequence goes on along the minus strand of SYKU01000133.1, from coordinate 7,245 downwards.
GAGTAAGCGAGCCACAGCTCTTCGCAATGCTGGAGGGAGTCAGCGGGCTCCTCGGCGCGCACGCTGCCGGCATTCGAGCTTCTGGCTCCGGACTTACCAGACTCCGATATCCCGCTGGGAGATCGAGGCGATGCCTTGGCTAGTTGCTGGAGCCGCGGACGGCTGGTATATCATTATTACCAAGGAGCGATTGGCAAGGAGTGCGGATGTCTTCATGGATTGCCAGGTGGGTTGGCCTGCTCGCGTGCGCGGCTGCGCTCACGACGGCGCAGGAAGCCTCACCCGACCGTGTCGTCGCCGAATGGATGGTGCGAATGGGAGGCAGCGTCGTCCTCGCTGGGCAGCGAAAGCCTATCTTTAGTCTTGGCGATCTGCCCGATTCCGATTTCCGCATTCACACTCTGAATTTCAGCGGCATCACGCAGTGGGCGTCGTCGCTCGAGGAAGAGCTGCGACAATTGCCGCCTTTGCCGAACGTCAAGGAACTCTACGTAAACGGACGCCTCTGGTACGATCAGCCGATTCCTCGCGTTGGATCCACCGTAGGGCTCTTCGCTAACTTGACCCAGCTTGAAAAACTGGTCTTGAGCAAACCCGTCCAGACCTACATACCGTTCGACGACACCGTGCTCAAAGGCCTTCAGCCGCTGGCGCAACTGCGGGAACTGCGGGTACATCAAACTCGTATCGGCGGTGCTCCGCTCGCTGCGTTCAGGCTAAAGCACCTCGATCTCAACTTCGACCGCACGTTCAATGACGAAGGACTGGCCAGTCTGCGGCACATGCGCGGACTCGCGAAGCTTTACTTGCGCGGAACATCCATTACCGATGAAGGTCTCAAGAGTCTTTCCGGGTTGAGTGAGATAACGGAACTGGACCTCGCGGACACTGGCGTGACAGATGCCGGTATCGCTTTTCTTTCCGGACTGACGAAGGTTCGAAAGCTGAATCTTCAGTCCTCGAATGTGAGCGACGCGGGACTCGACGCGCTTGCCCGCATGGAAGGCCTGGAAGAACTGAGCCTTTATCGTACGAAGGTTTCGAATGCGGGACTGGCGAAGCTGGCGACGTTCAAGCGGCTGCGCGCGATCGATCTTCGTTACAGCCGCGCGACCGGTTCTGGCGTGCGCGAGTTGACCGGCGTACTTCCTAACTGCAAAGTGTTGCTTCAGGGTTCTTCGGGCCGCGAAATGAAGCGCGAGACGGAAGCGGCAGCGGCAGCGGCCCAGGGCGAGCAGGCTATCGTTCAGTGGCTTCGTTCGATAGGGGGCAAAGTTCGGATGCAGGACGGGCACGCGATCCACGTTTCGCTGCGATCGACGTCGGTTACCGATGGCGAAATCCGTGTTCTCGCCAAACTCCCGCAACTTGCAGGACTGAATCTTCGGGACACGGAGATTAGCGACGCCGGGCTCGTCCATCTTGCACCTCTGCAGTCGCTGCGTAATCTCGACATAGGTGAAACATTGCTCGCCGACAGCGCCCTTGCCAAGATCGCGCCACTGGTCAATTTGGAGACGCTGAATTTAGGCGGAACTCTGATCGAGGGACCCGGGCTCGACGCTATCAAGGGGCTGACCCGCCTGCGCGATCTCAACCTTGAAAACGCGCCATTAAAGAATGAAGGACTGGTTCACATCGGCAACATCACGGGGCTTACGGCGCTTTCGATCCGGTACACGGACGTGACAGATGCGGGCATTACCGCTCTCGCGTCGCTCGGGAATCTGAAACGGCTCAACCTGCGAGGGGTCGATATCACACAGGAAGGGCTGGCGATTATTTCAGGTTTGACCGGGCTTGAGGAACTGGATCTCAGCTTCGGACGATTCAGCGAAACCGGGATAAAGCCGCTCTCGAAGTTGCGGCAGCTCAGAAGCCTCGCCCTGGCGCAGACTCGGATAACCGACGCCGCCATGGAGTGGATCGCCGAGCTCCCGAAGCTCGAATCTCTCAACCTTGAATACACGGCCGTCGGGGACGCGGGTTTCGCCAAGCTGGCGGGGCTGACCGCCTTGAGGGAACTGCACCTGGATCGTACCGATATCTCGGACGCTTCGGTGAAGATGCTGGCCGGATTCGGCAACCTGCGTTTCCTCGATCTGTATCATACGCTGATCTCGGAGCAGGGTTTCGGCAGTTTGACGCGGGGGCTGCCCGATTGCAAAATCAACTGGAACCGCGACGCTGCCAGGCAGGCCCGAAGAACCTGACGCGTATGAGAGTAAGTCTTTCGACCGCAACGGTGATGGCGGCAATGATGATGACAGCTTCGGCTGAAGCGCCGAAAGCGGAAATAGCCCAGTGGATCGAGGCACAGGGCGGCGAAACTGTACGTGGTCCGGATGGCGGCATTGCGGAGGTCTCGCTCGCACGCACCTGGGCGACCGACAGCGATGTGGAGCGCGTCGCGGAAATCAAAGGTTTGAAACGCCTTGATCTCTCCTTTACATACGTTACCGACCGGGGCATCGAACGCCTTCAGCAGTTGAAGCAACTGGAGGAGCTGAATCTGGATACGGCGGAATTCATCACGGATGCGGCCACGTCATACCTTCGGGCGAATCGCAGCTTGCGGAAGCTGACCTTGCGCGGAACAGACATCACCGATGTCGGCCTCCAATATCTCGCCGCGCTGACAGGTTTGCAATCGCTCGATCTCAGCCACACCATGCTCGGGGACGTCGGACTCGAAAGTCTGCCTGCCTTGGCTGAGCTCAAGGAGTTGCACCTGGGCGGAACCCGTATCAGCGGGATCAACTTCAACTTCCTGAACCTCCTTCCGAAGCTAAGGAAACTCAGTTTCAACGGCATTCAGCGAAGGAACGCCGGAGCATGCTGGTCGCCGCTGATCACCGATCTGGATCTGGATACGATCTCGCGCCTGTCCGGTCTCGAAGAGCTGAATCTTGGTATCGGATTCGGTCTGGGTAAGGCTGGAAAACCGGTTGGAGGAGGGAATTGCCAGGTCGCGGGCGGTATCCAGGTGACGAATTTGGGCCTGGCGAAGCTGGCCCGGTTGAAGAACCTGCGCCGGCTGGACTTGAGCGGCGCAAAGATCAATGCGGCTGGGATCGAAGCGCTGAAGGGCCTGCCTGCAATGGAAAGGCTCAGCCTGTGGAACTGCGTCCAGCTTGACGACTCGATTGCCGCCGCATTGGCGTCAATGCCAAGTCTCACGAGTTTGGACCTGTCGCATACTTCCGTGGGAGACGCGGCGCTGGCGAATCTGGCGGGGCTGGCGAAGTTAAGACGCATATATTTGACCGGCACGCGCGTAACCCCCGCGGGAGTTCAGGCCTTTCGGACCAAGAGAGCCGATACATTTGTGTCATGGGCCGCTGCGCCGAGGACGGATGTTTCGCGATGAACATTAGGGCGAGGTGGTCACTGCCAGCATCAGCCGCGTTCGCGTCGATGGCTTTTGCGGCCATGGATCCCGCCTTCTTCGCTGCAAAAGTCTATCCGGCGCTTGAGGACGCGCAGTGCCGCGGTTGCCACGCCTCTGACGGAGTTGCGTCCGGAACCCGTCTGCACTTTCCACCGAAGGACGCAAGCCAGGAAGCGATTCGGTTTTTTGGAATGTCCCTCGGCGTCCTGGTGGATCGTGGGAACCCGGCGAAATCCGTGATACTTGCCAAGCCCACGAACCAGATTCCGCATACAGGCGGGCAACGGATCAAGCCGGGGTCAGACAGCGAGAAACTGCTGGTCGCGTGGATTGGACACCTGGCGTCCACCCCCGAAGCTTCGGCCTCGCCCGCGAGGGTCGAGCGCACCCAAAGGGCGGGTTCACAGACCGGTGGAGCCGTGCGGCGCCTGACGCATAGCCAGTACAACAACACGGTGAGGGACCTGCTGGGTGACGACAGCCGGCCCGCGTTACGATTCCCTCCGGAAGACTACATCGACGGCTTCAAGAACCAGTCGCGCGGGCAGAGCATGTCGCCGATCCTCATCGAGGCTTACAGCGCGGCCGCTGAAAAACTCGCGCTCAACGCCTTCCGCGCCGGCGACGTAAACGGTCTCATCCCATGCAAACCCGCTTCCGCGGACGACTCGAAGTGCCGGGATGAATTCCTTGGAAAGTTCGGACGGCGAGCGTTCCGCCGGCCTCTGAACACGGCTGAATTGCGGCGCTATGCCGCGGCCTTCAGCGCTCACGCTCATGCCAGCGGAAAGTTCCTCGAAGGCGCCCGAGCCATAGTTGAGGCGATGCTGCAATCGCCCAAGTTTCTCTTTCACGTCGAGGAGCGGCCGGACGGCCGCCTCGGCGATTACGCAGTCGCCAGCCGTTTCTCGTATCTGTTCTGGGACACGATGCCCAGCGAGGATCTATTCAAGGCCGCGGAGCGAGGCGAGTTGCGCACCGCTGGGGGCAGGGATGGTTGGGCCCGTCGCATGGTCGACTCTCCTCTGGCTGTCCAGGCGGCGGATGAGTTCTTCAGTCAGTGGCTCAGGTTCGATCGTGTGTTAAATGCGTTCAAGGAGCGGCGGCGATTTCCGGAGTTCACGCCGGAGTTAGCCGCAGCCATGGTTGAGGAGACGAAGCGATTGCTTCAGGATCTCGCATGGAAAGATGGCAACTTCATGGATGCGTTTCGAGCCGATTACGGATTCGTGAACGCCGATCTTGCGGCTCTCTACCAATTTCCCACCCCCCAGGCTGAGTTTCAAAAAATGCCGTTTCCCGCAGGGACGCCCCGGGCGGGGCTTCTGGGACAGGGATCGTTTCTCGCGGCGAGCGCGGGACCTGTTGAAACATCACCCACCGCGCGCGGGATTTTTGTCCGGGAGCAGTTGCTATGCCAGCACATTCCGCCGCCTCCACCAAACATCAACACAACGCTGCCGGAACCGAGCGAAGAGAAGCCACTGACGCGGCGGCAGAGGCTTGCCGCGCACGTTGAGGACCCGTCCTGTGCCGCGTGTCACCGCTTAATGGACCCGATCGGCTTCGGACTCGAGAACTTCGACGCCCTCGGCCGGTGGCGCGATAAGGAAACGATTCTGATCAACGTTGCGGAGGACAACCGCTCCACGCCGAAGCGCTTCGATTTGCCGCTGGAAATCGAGGGCGAAATTGCCGGGCTTCCTAATTCCAGGTTTGCCAATTCAAAGCAGCTTGGGAGTATACTGGCGGAAAGCCCGGTTTGTCAGACTTGTATTGTGCGCCAGTTGTTCCGTTATGCAGCGGGCCGGCGGGAGACGCCGGACGACCGGGAAGTGATCGACCGGCTTTCAGCAAGGTTCAAGGAATCCGGGTTCCGGTTCAGGGAGTTGTTAATCGCGCTCGGTCCGGCGGTAGAGTTTCGTAAGGGAGAGCGAAATGGCAATTAGCAGACGCAAGTTCTTGCGTGGAGTCAGCCTCACAGGCGCGGCCGTGCGGGTGGGGCTTCCGCCGCTCGCCGCGATGTTTAATTCGAACGGAACGGCCTACGCGGCTCGCGACAAGGGCGTGGGACCGGTCGAGCCCCGGTTTCTGATCTGGTTCAACGGGAACGGAATTCCGGAACGATACTGGATCCCAGGCGAAACCGGCGCGGATTATGCGTTGACGCCGTGTCTGTCTCCGTTGAAATCGGTGCGGGACTACGTGCACGTGATCAGCGGCATCGACAACGTGGCGGCGCGGCTTAACGGGCAGGGCGGCGGGCACTTCAATGCGCTCACGGGCCTGATGACTGGTACTGGCTACAATGGCCGTGGCGCGGGCGGCCCGTCAATCGACCAGATTCTTGCAGCGAGAATCGGATCGAAGTCGAGGTTCCATTCTCTCCAGATCGGGGTGGCGCAGGAATCCCATGGTGAGAACGTGCATCGCAACATGAGTTGGGCCGGGTACGAACGTGCCCTGCCGCCCGAGATGATTCCGCACAACCTGTTTGACCGGCTGTTCGGAATCAGGAACCAGAGTTGGGTCGGGCGTAAGAAGAGCGTCCTTGACCTCGTCCAGAGTGACGTGAACGACATCACGCCGGCGCTCGGCAGTGCGGACCGTCACAGGCTCGATGAACATTTGACGTCGGTGCGCGATCTGGAGCGAGCCATTTCGAGCCTCCCGCCGGATTACGGGAAGAACATCAAGGAACCGGAGGATGTGAGCGATCTGACGGATTACCCGCGTATCGCGAAGATCCAGTCCGATCTTCTGATTCACGCATTCGCCTCCGGCCAGACTCGCGTTGCCTCGTACATGTTGACGAAGTGCCAGAGCCTGACGCGTTTCCCATGGCTTGGACTCGGAGGAAACCGGCATCATGATTACACGCACAACAACGCCGGATCGGCCGTGCAACAACGCACGATGCGTGACATCTGCCGATGGCATGTGGAGGAGTTCGCCTACCTGCTGGAGCGGATGAAGTCCATACCGGAAGGCAGCGGGAACCTCTTAGACAATACGTGCGCGGTATTCGTTCATGAGCACGCGGAGGCCAATCCGCACAAGTGCAATGGTCTCGCAATTCTGGTCGCCGGCGGCGCGGGGAAGATGAAGACGGGGATGCATACGAAGTCTCACAACTCGATTGGGGATGTGTACCTGACGATTGCGGAAGAGGTGCTCAAGACTCCGCTAGGAAAGGCGTTCCCGACCGCCGAGGAGAAGATGACCTCGATCGTGTAGGAGGAAGGAGGACGGGAAGAAGCAGTTAGGGCCGGCCTTCCCGCGAATCGAGAGAAGACCGGCCACGAGAGCTCGAAGTCTTACTTTTTCTTGCCTTTCTTCGCAGGGGCTTTCTTCGCAGGGGCTTTCTTTACAGCTTTCTTTACGGCTTTCTTTACCGCTTTCTTCACAGCTTTCTTCACAGCCTTCTTTACGGCTTTCTTGGCGGACTTCTTTGGCGGCACTTTTGCGGAGACCTTCTTCGCCGCCTTCTTAGCAACTGGTTTCTTCGGAGCCGGTTTCCCGGATGCCTTTTTTGCGTTCGGCTTACCCGCCTTCTTTTTCGCGGCGGCAGCCGGAGGGGCTGCGGGGGCCGCTGGGGGCGCCGCGGGCGCCGGCGGAGGGGCCTCGGACGTTGCCGAAGGGGCGCTATCCGCTGCGCTCATCTGTCCGTTTTCGTTTTCTGCCATGTTCACTCCTCTTCGTCTTGGGATAATAAAACCAACCACCGCTGGATGTGAAGACCAACATGGTCTCCGCAATATTATAATCCGCGCAAGCGAAATTTGTATCTTCCAGTTTTCGAACATTTCGAACGAACCCTTTTTTGGGCTGGCCAGAGCCCCCGCCGCGTATCG
>SYKU01000132.1 GCA_005808865.1 Acidobacteriota bacterium | reverse complement strand
GGACCTGACTGGCTGGACCAAGGCCAAGGAAAGCGAGGATTCCTTTTCCGTGCACGAAGGCGCGATCGTCGCGAAAGGCCCGCGCTGCCATCTCTATTACACGGGCCCGAACGCCAATTTTGAGAATTTCGAATTGAAAGTGGACGTGATGACAGCCGAAAAGTCAAACGGCGGAATCTACTTTCACACGGCATATCAGGAGAAGGGCTGGCCGTCAAAGGGTTTCGAAGTTCAGGTCAACAACAGTCACGGCGACTGGCGACGGACCGGAGGTCTCTATTCCATCGCCGACAACAAGGAGAAAGTGGCCGACGACGGCAAGTGGTTCACCGAGCATATCGTGGTAAAGGGCAGGAAGGTCACCATTTTCGTTGATGGCAAGAAGGCTTCCGAGTGGGATCAGCCGGCTGACTGGAAGGGCACCAAGGAGTTCCCTGATCGAGCCCTCACTTCCGGCACTATCGCCCTGCAGGCTCATGATCCCGGCAGCACGATCCACTACAAAAACATCCGAATCAAGCGACTCAAGTAGAGGAGGCTTGGCCGGTTGCCGACCTCGCTCATCATCGGCGGAACGCGAAACCTCGGCCCGGATATCGCATCGGCGCTGTTGGATGCCGGTTTCACGGTCACTCTCTTTAATCGCGGCGTGACTCCGGCGGCGGCGCTGCCTGCTTCAGTGGAGCGCCTCAAAGGTGACCGGAGCGAGGCGTCCGCGCTAAGTTCGGCGCTAGGCTCCCGAAGTTTCGACGCCGTCATCGATACCACGCTTTACAACGGGAGGGACGCCGAGGCCGCCGCACGCATTTTTGAAGACCGTACGGGCCGGTACATCATGCTCAGTACCGGTCAGGTGTACCTGGTTCGCGCAGGCCCCGAGCGGCCGTTTACCGAGAGCGACTACGAAGGACCCACTATTCCGGCGCCAACGGATTCAAAATTCGATCTTGACAACTGGTCCTACGGCATGAATAAACGCGCGGCCGAAGATGGGCTCATGGCTGCTCGCTTTCCGGTCACTATCCTCCGCCTTCCGATGGTAAACAGCGAGCGCGATCACTTCCACCGGATCTGCAACTACCTTGCGCGCGTTCTCGACGGCGGTCCGATCATTGTGCCCGATGGCCCGCACCTGCCGCTTCGCCATGTTTACGGCAAGGACGCAGTGCGCGCCGTGATGAGGGCGGTGTCCGCCGGTATCGACGGGGCGTTCAACGTAGGTCAGGACGAGACTCTCAGCATCGACGACTTTCTGAGCAAGGCAGGAGCAGCACACATCGCGCCGATTCCCGCCCGGTTCCTGTGGGAGCGCGGCCTCATGCCCAACTGTTCGCCTTTCAGCGAGCCGTGGATGTCCACGCTGGACAACCGCCTCGGCAAGGAGGTGCTCGGTCTTGCGTACACGCCCTTTGACACCTGCCTCGCCACGCTGATGGGTGACTTCCGGGCTAACCCCCAGCCGCCTCCAGGCTATGGGCAGCGACCGCTCGAGCTCGCGGCGTACCGGTACTGGGCTGGCCGGGTCCCCCAAGAAAATTTACACCGAACCGGTGGACAAGCCACGCGTAGTTGGAGAGCATAGTTATTACTGCTCGTTAAACTCACCTGCATGTACAGCAAATTTTATGGACAGACTTGCCGGAAGAACACTGTGTGCTCGATACAATGCGAGAATAATCTGCAATGAGCGATGACACGCGGCATTCGAGTGAACTCCACCGGTCGTTGCCGTACGTAATTCCGTTCGTGGCATTCCTTATACTTCTCGCCGCCGAGCGCGAGTTCAAGTTTCGGCCGGAGATTTTCTACCCCATTCGCTGCGCTACGGTGCTGGCTATTTTATTCTTCTTTTCGCGAAAGGTCATCTCGTTTCGCGTTTCGAATGCGCTGGGCAGCATCGTTATGGGCGTCGCGGTTTTTGCCATCTGGATCGCGCCGGACGTCCTGTGGCCGGGCTATCGCAGCCACTGGCTGTTCAGCAATGATATTCTGGGACGCCCGGAGACTTCGCTCGACCCGGCGGCGAAGGCAAGTGTATTTTTTCTGACATTCCGTTTCCTTGGCGCCTCGGTTTGCGTGCCGATTTTTGAAGAACTATTCTGGCGAGGCTTCCTTCCACGCTGGCTCACCAACCATGAGTTCTGGAAGCTTCCGATGGGAACGTTCAGCAGGCAGTCATTTTGGATTGTCGCCGTTTTGTTCGCATCCGAACACGGCTCGTACTGGGAAGTCGGCTTGCTCGCAGGAATCCTCTACAACTGGTGGATGTTGCGGACGAGAAGCCTCGGAGACTGTATTCTGGCGCACGCGGTTACGAACGCGTGCCTCTCGGCGTACGTGATTCGCTTCGCGCAGTGGCAATACTGGCTCTGATTCGCTACCATAATTAGCCATGAACCGCAGAGATCTGCTCAGGCTTGGCGCGGCCGCACCGTTGGGCGCTGCGCGGGCGGGATCGCCGCAAGGCACGACGCGGGCCGCAGCCCATAAATCTCCGCGGCTTTTGTTTGACGATCACCAATTCCTTACGCTCACGGCGCTGGCGGGATTGATCATCCCCGCGACCGACACCGCAGGCGCTGTCGCGGCGCAGGTTCCGATGCACATCGAGCGGTGGCTGAACGACGGAGATGCGCAGAGTCAGGATATCTATATCCAGGGACTCTCAAGGCTCGACGGCGACGCCATCCGGAGCCATGGCCAGCCCTTTACGGCATGCTCTCCGGCGCAGCAAACCGCCATACTCGAGGCGCTTGACGGCGCTGGCGACCCCTTCTTTCGCAACGCAAAATCTCTGATTTCACAGACTTATTACGCGACTGAAACCGGCTTTAAGGAACTGAACAAGGGCGGCCGGATTCCGATTACTTTCGCGTGCGATCACAAGACTCACGCCTAACCGGGCCCGCCTTCAATGAAACTCAGCCAACTGGCACGGGCACTTGATTGCGCGGTCCACGGCGACGGCGATCTTGAGATTTCGGGTGTGAGCGGAATGGAACAGGCCGGTCCTTCGCATCTCACCTTCCTGTCAAATCCGAAGTACGCTCCAAAGGTCAGACATACAAAGGCGGCGGCGATTCTGGTGACCGAACCGCTTTCCGGCCTGCCGATCGCAAGCGTCGTTTCGACGAACCCATATCTCGATTTTGCCCGCGCGCTTGAATTGTTCTACCAGCCGCCGCGGCCCGCAGCAGGCATTCACCCTACGGCATGGATCGCGCCGGGTTCGACGACCGGCGAAGGGGCTTCGATCGGCGCTTTTGTATCGATCGCGGAGGACGTTGTGATCGGGCGCAACGCCGTGATTCACCCGCACGCGGTGATCTACGCCGGCGCACGCATAGGCGACGATTTTCTAGCCCACTCGCATTCGGTAGTGCGCGAATTCTGCCGGATCGGAAACCGCGTGATACTTCAGAACGGCGTCGTGGTGGGTGGCGATGGATTCGGTTTTGCGAAACGGGCGGACGGAAGTCACCGGAAGATCGTGCAGTCGGGCGTAACGGTGGTCGAGGACGATGTGGAGATTCAAAGCCTCACCGCGATTGACCGCGCGACCGTAGGCGAGACGCGCATCAGGCGGGGGGCGAAAATCGACAATCTGGTGCAGATCGGCCACGCCTGCGAAGTGGGAGAGGACAATATTGTCTGCGCGCAGGTGGGCTTGGCGGGAAGCACCACGCTTGAACGCAACGTCCTGCTTGCGGGACAGGTCGGTTCGTCCGGGCACCTGAGGGTGCGTGAGAACGCCATTGTCTATGCGCAAAGCGGGATCGGCGGAGACGTTCCGGCGGGAGGGCGGATCTCCGGGTCGCCCGCGTTCGCCGCGAACGAATGGCTGCGCGCGATTACCGCGTTTCAGAAGCTCCCGGAAATTCTGAAGACGGTTCGCGAATTGAAAAAGAAGCTGGAGGGCAAATGACCACGCCGCCTGAATCGCCACTCGGTCAACGCAGACCGGTGGCATACAAGAACTCTGAGTTCCTGAAGAGCGCCAGTTCCCGCTCTCTTCGGATTCTCTCTGAATATCTGGAACCGCTCGATCATTTCCGGCGGGAACGTGTCCGAGACACGGTGGTCTTCTTCGGCTCCGCTCGTATTGCGGAGACAGGTCCGATGTCCCGCTACTACGCGGAGGCGCGTGAGTTGGCCCGCATGATCACGGAGTGGTCCGACGGCCTGGAGAAGACCGCGCGGCACTTCGTGGTTTGCACGGGAGGCGGACCCGGAATCATGGAGGCCGCGAACCGAGGGGCGCGCGACGCCGGAGGCAAGACCATCGGGCTCAATATCGGGCTCCCTTTTGAGCAACTACCCAACCCGCACATAACGCCCGAGCTCTCGTTCGAATTTCATTACTTCTTCATGCGCAAATTCTGGTTCGCATATCTGGCGAAGGCGCTCGTCGTGTTCCCAGGGGGATTCGGGACACTCGACGAATTGATGGAGATCCTCACGCTTGTCCAGACGCGAAAGCTTGCAAAGAAGATGAGCATCCTGCTCTACGGCACGGAGTTCTGGAGGGAAATTATCAACTTCGACGCACTGCTCAAACACGGCATGATCTCGCGGGAGGACTTCAACCTGTTCGATTTTGCCGACGACACACGAACCGCATTCCAAATTCTGACGGATAGTCTCATGCGGAACTACCTTACCGAGCAAGTACATGAGACTCCGGCAATTGCGCGGTCGAACGATCCGCAGGAACCGACTCACGAAATACGGTGAGATGAGAGAGAGTGCAATCCGGCTTGCTGCGAGTCGCGCGACCATAATATTGTTACTAAGGCCTATCGGGAAATAGCTGCTTCCAAGGGTAGTGGGGCCTTGCTTCTGGAGACCGCACAGCAGACCGATCCAGGATCCAATGAGATGAGAATGATACCGGAAGCTCATGATATTACTTTTCGCAGCCGGGTACCCATGTAATCGCCGAAGCCTGTGAGGTACTTCCGATCCGGACCAGATGCAGAACGGACACGAGTGGATTGCCGCCTCCCAGCGCCCAGTGCGAAAAAAACACCGTTTG
>SYKU01000131.1 GCA_005808865.1 Acidobacteriota bacterium | reverse complement strand
CTCCCCCTCCCGCTATTTTCCCCCACCGCTCGACGCCAGGCGCCGAGCTCTCAACGGCTCACCACCGCCTATGCCCCACCCGGATCAGACTGTCATAGCTTCAGGCGAACATTAGGCGAATCGCGCTTGCGGGGATTTTTTGAATTTCTGAAACAGCGAATTTTGCGCCGGAAAGTAACTAAGTCTCGATGCCGGCTGAGGCGGCCATCGCAAGGTGTTGCCTGTCATTTCAACCGAATACCGCACCCGCCAAAAACGGCGTCGCTGCAGGGGACACAGGTTACTCCGCACTCCCCTCACAGATCCGTACAAGCACCACTCGGACACGGTGCATGCCGGCTTGTGCCGGCACTCCGTCTGCCCCCGCTTGATTCACAGCAGTGACGGCGTCCGCTCAGCGCTTCGATGGCGATTTGGGAGTGCTTCCGCTCTTGACAATGAGCTCCGTCAGCAAGTCCACGGCGAGGTCGATGGGCAGAATGTCGGCGAGGTCGATGGGCGTTCTGCCCGTGTCGTTCTTCTCGTCGAGCGGCGCACCCTTGGCCGCGAGGAAACGAATCACTTCGCACACGCGTTCCTGAGCGTCCTGCGTCGCGCCTTGGGCTGTTCCTGTCACTGCGGCGTGCATGAGGGTCGTCCCGGAGGTCGTCGACGCCTTCACGTCCTGGTCATATTCGTAAGCGAACTTCACGGCGGCCACGCGGCCGCTGCCGGCCGCAGCCATAAGGAACGTGCTGTTGTCCTGAGCCTTCACCTTCGGCTCGGCGCCCGCCGCAAGCAGCGCGCGCATCACATCGATCTGGTTGGCCCTGGCAGCGAGCATCAGCGGCGTCTGCCGGCCGGCGGGTGCCCTGAAATAACCCCGGCCGCCGCCCGCCGCCGTATCCGCCGTGTGTACGTTCACATCGACGCCCTTCGATATCAGCACCCTCACCAGTTCCAGGTCGCCGGCCTGTGCGGCCGTGTGCATCGCGGTGTTTCCGGCGCGATCCTTCACGTCCGTCGCCGCGCCGCCGTCGATTAAGGCTGCCGCCGCCGCGGTGCTGCGATAGGCCGCCGCCAGCATGAGCGGCTTCGTGCCCTTTGGCTGGGAGAAATTCGCGTCAGCCCCGGCGGCAAGCAGCGCCTTGACCGACTCCGCATCGTTCTTCATTGCGGCGAACGTCAGTGCCGTGAATCCGCTCTTCGAAGCGGCATTGACGTTTGCCCGGTGCTCGATCAGGGCCTTGACGGAATCCGAATGCCCTTCGGCCGCGGCCCACATCATCGCGGTCTGCCCCTTTCGCGACTCGGCGGCATCCGCGTCCGCTCCGTGCGCAAGCAGGAGCTTCGTGGCTTCGAGACTGCCTGCTCCCGCGGCAATCATCAACGCCGTTTCGCCGTCCCACCGCGCGGCCTTCGCGTCCGCGCCGGCTCTGAGAAGTTTCTCCACAAGAACGGCGTCACCATTCGCGCAGGCGAGCGTGAGAGGGGTCTCGCCGTACTCATCCGCGGTGTTCACCTTCGCCCCGGCGGCGAGCAGCAATTCGGCCGTCTTGCGGTCGCCCAGCTGAACGGCCCACGCAAGCGCAGTCGCGCCATCGGGCTGTGCAGTGTTCAGCGCCGCGTGCTCGCCGATCAAGGCCGCGGCCGCTCTCGCGTCGCCGCGCTTCGCGGCGTCGAGGAGGCGGAGATCGCTCGCGGTGAGCGCGTAAGCCGCGGCAAGAATCGCAAGAAAGGCGCGGACAGCGCTCGGGCAGGCCATCGCCATTTGTGGCTTGCCGTATGCGCGGAAGGAGGCTCGCGGCAATAAACGTTCGCCCGCCCTGCCGGCTTCCAGTTGCAACGGTTGCTTCATCAATAAGGACTCAGACGCCTGAAAGATACGGGAGCTTCCCCGTGCTGTCGCCGAAGTTCTCGCTCGGCGCGCCGGCTTTGTCGAGCAGATTCAGGAACAGGTTGTTGAGCGGCGTTTCTTTCGGATAACGAAGGTGGCGGCCGCCTTTGATCAGACTGGAGCCTGCGATCACAGCCGTCGGCAGATCGTGATGTGTATGAATATTGGCGTCGCCGAGCGCGCTGCCGTAGACGATCATCGTATGATCGAGCAGGCTGCCGTCGCCGTCGGGTGTGGATTTTAGCTTGTTCAGATAGTAGGCGAACGTATCGACCAGATGAGCGTCGATCTTCGAGACCTTTTCGATCTTCTCAGGATCGTTCATGTGATGCGAAAGCGTATGGTGCCCGTCCGAGATGCCGATCGCGCGATAGCTCCGGTTACTGCCGGCCCGGCCAAGCATGAACGTGATTACGCGCGTCATATCGGTCTGGTAGGCAATCACCTGAAGATCCATCATGAGCCGCGCATGCTCCTCGAATGCTTCGGGAGCCGCGGCGGGGCGCTCCATCGCAGGAAGCTTCAATTCGGCGCTCTGCATTTCCGCCTTCTGAATGCGGCGTTCGATGTCCCGGATCGCTTCCAGGTACTCGGTGAGTTTGCCGCGGTCGCGCGCGCCAAGTTTCGTCTCAAGGCGGTCTATGCTTCCGGCGACGTAGTCGAGAATACTGCGCTGCTGCCTGAGCATTTCGCGGCGCGCGTCCGGGTTCGTGCTCTCGCCATCGCCGAACAGGCGTTCGAACACCGCTCGTGGGTTTGTTTCCATCGGAAGCGGAATCGTAGGTGTGCGCCAGGACACCGTATTCGTATAGGCACAACTGTAATTCTGGTCGCAAGCGCCCGCGAGTCCCGGCGATTCGAGGCCGATTTCGAGTGAAGCGAGTTGCGTCTGCTTCCCAAATTCCCTCGCCGCGATCTGATCCACTGAAATGCCCGCGCCGATGTTGCTTTCCGATCGCTTCGGATGAACGCCGGTGAGCCACGTCGCCCCCTCGCGCGCATGGTCGCCGGGCCCATCGCCCAAAGCCCGCCCGTTAACCTGAGCAAGTCCTGTCAACACGACGAGGTTCCGCCGGAACGGCTCAAGCGCCTTCATAATGGGCGTGAACTCGAAGCCGGCGCCCTCGACCGCCGGAGTCCACTTGTCCATGATCATTCCGACGGGATGGTAGATGAAACCCAACCGTGTAGGCGATTTCGCCGCGCCCGTGGCGGCGAAGGCAGGGACCATGGAGTCTAGCAGCGGCAGCGCCAAGGTTGTGCCCAGGCCTCGCAGGAACGCCCGGCGCGGCAGAGACTTTCCGGTTACGATCATGGTTCCTCCACTCATGGTTCAGGGGTCCTCCTCATCTGAAAAGGCATACTTCGCACTACTGCCATTATCCACGATTCGACGCGATAACCGGCGGCCGCAGCCTCCCTTGTGATCGAGCGCAGGGCCGGTTTATCGTAAGGTTCGAGGCCCCGCCCAAGGGCGTAGGTCATCAGTTTTTCCGTAGCCGCGGCGACGAAGTCCTCACGATAATTGGTGAGCAGCAGATTCCTCAGGCCGGACGGGCCGTCAAATTTCTTGCCGTCCGGGAGCACGCCCGTCGCGTCGATCGGTGCGCCGCCATCCTTCTCCCGCCATTTCCCGACTCCATCGAAGTTTTCGAGTGAAAAACCGATTGGGTCCATACGGGAGTGGCACGAAGCGCACACTGCGTTCGCCCTGTGTTCCTCCATCTGCTGCCGCAACGTCAGTTGAGTTCCGTCCTTCGCGTGGGGCTTGAGTTCGGGAACATCGGGGGGCGGAGGCGGCGGTGGCGCGCCGAGCAGGTTCTCCAGTATCCATTTCCCCCGCAGCACAACCGACGTGCGATTGGGATTCGAAGTCACCGTCAGAACGCTGCCCTTCCCCAGCAGCCCGGAGCGGTTCGAGTCTGTCATTTCGACCCGACGGAAGTGAGTCCCGTACACCTTAGGCACGCCGTAATGTTCGGCCAGGCGCTGATTGAGAAACGTGTAATTCGCGTCGAGGAGATCGAGCAGGCTGCGGTTTTCGCGGAAAATGCTCGCCACGAACATCTCCGTCTCCTTGCGGAAAGCCTGGCGCAGGCCTTCGTCGAAGCCTGGGAAAGCATCGGGATCGGGCTTTGCCGTCGCGAGGTTCCGAAGGTAAAGCCATTGGCTTCCGAAATTCGAAGTCAGCGCGGACGCCCGCGGGTCGGCGAGCAGCCGCCGCACCTGGCCTTCGAGTACGGCCGGATCTTTCAGCTTTCCCAGGTCCGCCAAGGCGAGTAGTTTGTCGTCCGGGATGCTGCTCCAAAGGAAGAACGACAGCCGGGAGGCGAGTTCGTGATCGCCGATGCGATAGACGGTTCCGGGAGCGGCTCCGGGCGGGTCCGCTTCAATTCGAAAAAGGAAATCGGGCGACATCAGCATTGCACGCAGGCCGTTCTCGATTCCGGCATCGAAATCGCCCGCGGCGCGGCCGGTGCGGTAGAAAGCGAGGAGCGGGTCGATATCCTGTGCCGTTACGGGGCGTCGAAACGCCCGCCGCGCGAGCGTCGAAAGAATCTTCCGCGCGCAGGGATCTTCATCCTGAGGATTCGCGGGGCGGCAAACGAAGATACGGGCGCGGCTCGGCGTTTCTCCTCGACCGCTGGGGCTGTATGGTCCGGCGAGAACGATGCCGCGGACTTCCGGCGGAACACCTCTCTGCGGCGCCTGAAATCGCTTGAGACTCACGCCATCGAGACGAAGGTCGAGCTCGGCGGGAGGGCCGAGCGGAGCAGGGGCGCCGAACGCGGAGCGGCGGCCGGCCGCCGGAGCTTCCGCCTCGCTTTTCGCGGATTCCCTCAGAAATCCCGCCCCCACGGTGCGCAGCCCGGCTTGGGCCCGGAATCGGAACTCATGCGGCGTCGGCGTTTCGGCGTTGTTGTCGAGGTTGACGCGCAGGACGTACTCGGCGTCGAGCGGGAAGTAGTGCCGGAAGGAAAGCCCGCCGCGGGAACCGAAGGGCAAAGCGCCCTCAACCGGGTCGCTTCGCGGGCCTCGCGCGGACCCGAATTGAAGTTCAACAGGCGTCATCTTCATGTCGCCGACGGCGAGGCGGCTGACCATGCGAGCGGTCGACATGTACCGTTCGAGGAGCGCGGGCGAGATGGAG
>SYKU01000130.1 GCA_005808865.1 Acidobacteriota bacterium | reverse complement strand
CTGACCATGGCGGCCGTTTTTATTGCGCAGGCAACGAACTCGCCGATGACAACGGCGCAGCAACTGACGCTGCTTGCCGTGCTATTGCTGACGTCGAAGGGCGCAGCCGGAGTCACGGGCAGCGGATTCGTCGTTCTGGCTGCTACGCTGTCCGCGGTGGGCAGCGTGCCCGTCGGCGGCTTGGCGCTGATTCTGGGGATAGATCGCTTCATGTCGGAGGCGCGGGCAATTACGAATGTAATCGGCAACGGCGTGGCGGCGTTGGTCGTCGCGAAGTGGACTGGAGACCTGGACGTTGCGGTGATGCAAGAGCGCCTGAAGACCGGAAGCGCTCCTGCTCGCTACGACTGAACCGTCTGAGCCGCAGCGTTCGCCGCAGCCATCTGTTTCAACCGCGCCTTCCAGTCTTCGAGAATCGTAATGGTTGCCGTCGCGCCGAAGCGCGAACCACCAGCCTCGTATACTTCCATCGCTTTCTCGAGGGTCCGCACCCCCCCCGCGGCCTTGATTTTCATGGACCCCGCGTACCTGCGCATCAGGTGGAGATCCTCGAGGGTGTAGCCTGACGGCGCGAAACCGGTGGAGGTTTTGATGTAATCGGCCCCCGCTCTGCGGCAGATCTTGCAGGCCATCATCTTGAGTTCGTCCGTCAGGTAGGCGTTCTCGAAGATCACTTTCAGAATTGCGCCTTTCTGGTGGCAGGATTCCGCCATCTGGAGCAATTCCGTCTCGATGTGCTGGAACTGGCGCGAGAGCAACTTCGAAATATTAATCACCGTGTCGATCTCCTTCGCACCGCGCCCCAGGAGATCTCTCGTTTCGTAGAGCTTTGCGGCCGTCGTCGTACAGCCGTGCGGGAAGCCAGACACCGATCCGACGGGAACGCCGCTTCCCTCCATGAGGCGGACTGCCATATCGACGTCGCAAGGACGCACGGTAACGTTTGCGACGTTATACCGCTTCGCGACCTCGCAGCCCTCCGCCATCTGCTCTTCGGTCAGCTCGGGCCGAAGGAGCGAGTGATCGATCATCTTCGCCAGGTCTTCGTATGTTGTCAGCGGCGGACGGGCTTCGTTGTTCTGATCCATAGGCTTCCCCATTGCTTCAAATTGGTGCGGACGTTCTTCGCTCCCGCGAACCAGTCCTCGTGATGGAAATGTCCGAAGTTCCCCGCGCCCTTTTCCTTCTCATCAAGATCTCCCAATGCGATGTTGATGCCCATGGCGCGGTCGCCCATCGTGGTCGAGTAGAACTGGCCGGGCGAGACCTCAAGGCATGGGTCGAAGCTGACCGCCCACTCGATTACGTAGCCTTTCCCGCCGGGCTTAACCTTGGCTACGGCTTCCTGCACCCCGGAGAGAATCCACCTCTGATATGTGTCCCAGGCCTTCTGGTCGCGCCGCGGCTCGCCTTCGAGCAAGCCGCCGACTCCGATGCCGCCCTTTCGAGATTTCGTCAGATTGAAGACCATCTGCCAGGACGATCCGTCTCCCGCCGCGTTCTCATCGCTTTTCCACTTGTTCGAGGCGTTGATGAGTAACTCCATCTCGTCGCCGAACCACGGAAAACCCTCGCGGGTGAGATCGTGCGCTTTGAGATTTTCTTCCGGCAGCCAGCGCGGCGTATCGATGCCGTAAAGCACGTCGTCCGTGATGTCGAAGCCGAAGTAGATCCGTTTACCGTCGTGCTTTACGAAACCCCTTAGGGAGAGGTCATTCGGATTCGTGGTTTTCGAAAACTGCGGGATCCAACTCGAGACGCCTTCGAAAGCGGTAGCGTCGGCCCACTCGCCGGGAGAGAGAACGCCATCCAGCTTGGGAGTTCCGCCAGGATATGCTTCAAGCGTGCGCGGGTATTCGCCGGCACTCAGCGTGAGGGAGAGCAGGAGGAAGACGATCAGCGGCATCGAAAGGGTCTGAATGATAGTATACGTCATTGCTGGTGTCTGTCCGGACGGAGCGAATTGAGTCGCCTAACCCGGCGAAGCGGGAACCAAACAGACCCAAACGCCGAAAGTTGGAGCCCCCCAAAAGCACACCAAAGGCCTATCAACATTGGCTCCGGCGCATACCGCGGAGGATTTCCTGCCAGAAACGCGCAGAATCCAGATGTTGAGGTACTAAGATTATGACCGAAAAGGGTGACGGTTGGGACGCGCGAGTGAAGAGGAGTGGAGACGTCAAGGAATGGACATGCACTCACGCGAGCGATACCTGGAGCGGGTCCGGGAAGAATACCGGAACGCGGGCAAGAAGACCAAAACGCGGCTGGCGCCATCGGGGCAGATCTTGAAGGCAGCCTGCGAGCGACTGCGGGAGCGGTTCGAGCCGCTCAACGCACGGTGCCGCGGCGGCAGATCGAAAAGGTGCGGACGCGGCTCTTTCAGTATCTGGAGGACAACCAGAACGGGATGCCTGCTGGAACCAGGCGTCACGGTCCGGCGATTCGGATTGGCCGCCGGGTTCGGGGAAAGACGGAAGCCGGGCGAAAAGGCCGCGCGGCCGCGATTGGAGGTTAGATTAGATGCGTCTTGCTCCGGGCGGCCGTCTGCGCTAAGGTGAAGAGTACTGGGTTCTTTTTCGGGTCTGCCTTCAAGGAGGTCGTCATGTCTCTCATGCGGATTCCGTTCGCGCTTGTCTTCCTTGCCGTTCTGACTCTCGGGCAATCACCGGAAGACACCGTCAACCGTATCGTCCGCGACTCTCAGGGAGCGGTTGTCCCTGGAGTTGAAGTGATGGCGCTGAATCCCAGCACCGGGCAGACTACGAAGTCGCGCACCAATGACACCGGACTCTATTCGCTGCGTAGTCTGCGTATCGGCTCCGATGTCCTCAGCGTCGAACATCCTGGCTTCAAGAAATACGAGCGGCAGAATCTGGTGCGTGGCACGGGACAGAATCTGGAGCTTGATATTGCGCTCGAGGCCGGCGCGCTTCCCGAGTCCGTGATGGTTTCGGCAAGCGCCGGGTCGCTCGAAACCGATGCGTTCCGTCAATCCGCGGCGGCTAAATTTGGCAATTCCGGGATGGGCATTCCGCGGTCCGATGGAGTGATCAGCGCGGACCTGTCCGTGTTGAGAAATTTCTCCCTGGGTAGAGAGGACCGGCGGATACAGTTTCGGGGCGAATTTTTCAGCCTGGCCAACCACTCGAACTTCGGTGTTCCCGGACGGGTGCTCGGCTCGCCGGGACTTGGGGTGGTGGGTTCGGCGGGGCCCTCTCGCCGCGTGCAACCTGGAGTGAGATATGTGTCTTGAGGCTTAACAAGGCCGCCGACGGGCCAGGAAGCCTGTCCGGCTCGAGGGGTTCTCATATGAAATTCACCGGGACTGTTCTTCTTGTCGTGATGGCATTGCCGGGCGCGGCACAGACTTCAACTTCGCAGATCTCCGGTACGGTGCGAGACCCTTCCGGCGCGGTTGTTCCCGAAGCGGCGGTCACGCTCACCAATGAGGCGACGGGCGTCGCGCGGAACCAGATCACGACCGTGGCCGGCGTCTACGCTTTTGCGTCGATTCCCGTGGGCACTTACACGATCAAGGCCGGAGCGCCCGGCTTCAGGACGCTGACGCAGGCCGGCAACCTCGTTCAGGTGAGCACGCCTGCGACCG
>SYKU01000129.1 GCA_005808865.1 Acidobacteriota bacterium | reverse complement strand
CGTTGGCTCTTAGCCGGGAGCCGATCACACTGGACGCCAGCCCTGTCGGCGTTTCGATCTTCCGGCGCCTCGCCAACCCTACATTTCAGCCTGCGGGCGTTAGCATTTCATGATCGCCACCACAGGAGTTCTGAGGCTAGTCCCGTCGGATTCCGCATGGTTCGAGCGGACGGCTCGATCAGGCGGGCCGTGAAGTTTGCCTGTCCGATTACAAGATCCGCGCGCTGGAGGGTGGCCTGCGGCTGCTCGAAGGGTTTCGGAAATCGCAGCACACGCCCGTTACCCGTGTCAGCCACGTAAAGGTTTCCCGACGAATCGACTGCCAGCCCAGCCGGCTGCGCCAGCCCCGAATCGCTTGGAACGGAAGCATCGCCTCCAGGGTGATTTAGTGTTGAGGATAGGAAATCCGGCTGACCGATAATGACGTCGGCCCGGTCTCCCGGCCTATATCTCGCGAAATCGGCGAAGCCCAGAACCCGGTTATTTCTCGTGTCCGCTACATACAAACGCTGCGGCTTCGATAGGGTGTCGACGGCGACCGCCGCGGGCGATGAGAATTCGCGGCCTTCAATCAGGTTCGGCGCGCTGTAAATGAATCCGAACTGCCCAAGCACGCGCGTCGCGGCGCCGATTACGCCTGGCGCTGTGACCGGCGCGACGATCACACGATTGTTCAACGCGTCCGCGATGAATACCTCTTCGCCAGCCTGCACGGCATCATAGGGGAATAGCAAAGAATTAGCCGTTGGACTCGGCGTTCGCTGGAGGCTGGCCGGGTCGCCGCGGTTCGGGCGCCCCGTCAGGAATGTCTCCTGCCCGAATACGGTTCGCGCGGACGGCGAAAACGCCGCCTCTTCGGTTGGCCATACCTCTGGGGAATCGTAGATCAGGATGCGATTGTTCCCGGTATCGAGCACGGCAGGGCGCGCGCCCATCATGAATACACCCTGCGGAGGGCTGTCCACCCCGCCGATCGAAGCCTCGTTGATGGGCGGCGGAGGGGGTTGTCCCGGCACCTGAGTTTGGACGCCGAGTATGCGCGCAGCCGACGCTCCGGTTCTCAAATTGTCATACACAACGATTCGCTGGAAGCGATCCGCGACGTAGACGCGAGACTTATCGTCCACCGTTAAGCCGGCGGGCCCGCTGAGCCCTGTTCTCGAGAAACGGCCTGCACCTATGAAGCGGCTCACGAAATCGGCCTGCCCCAGGACCAGGTCGGCGGACGGTCCGTTCTGCCCCGACGCAAGGTCCGTCGACCGGTAACGCAGAACCCGGTTGTTTGCCGAGTCCGAGACCCAAAGGTTTCCAGCCGGGTCGAAGGCCAGTCCGTTTTTTTGCGAGCCCAAGTTCAGCGCGAGCGTCTTTTCCGTTATGCCCCCGGCGTTCGCGACGTTGATGCCAAGATTCAATTGCCCGATCACCATGTCTGGGGTTTTGTAGTCGTCGGGCTGCGAAAACGGCGCGGGGTACCGTAGAACACGGTTGTTTCCGGTGTCCGCGACGTAGAGGTTTCCATTGCGGTCGACGGCCATCCCGGCGGGAGAATTGAGGCCGCTCGCGAGCACCTGCCCAGGCCCCTGGGGAAGCGTTGAGAAACGGTCCTTCTGACCAATTACCAGATCCGCGAAGGCCCCGTTGACGAACTGGCCCGCGTTCTTCCAGGCGAGCACCCGGTTGTTTCCGGTGTCGGCGACGTAAACGATAAACGGCGTCACGCTCGTATCGACGGCGAGGGCTTGCGGCTGGCTCAATTCACGCCCTTCGACGAGATTCGGACTGTCGGTATCGCGTTGAAACGGATCGGTAGAGGTCGCAAGCGCCCGCGGATGCCCGATCGACTTGAACGGTTTCCGGTTTAGCGCCTGAGCGTCGAGGAATTGCACCTGTATGGCCCAAGCAAGGGCCAGGAACGATACGATCCGGAGAGTCATTATGCGGCGCGGTATCCAGTGGCGGCTCGGCTGCTCGTCGCCGGGCGGCGTATTTCTAAGATAACATGACCGCAGGGTTGCTGCTTCGGGGGAATTGTCCAATGCAAGCTGGGGACCGACTGAATCGGTCATGCCAGGAAAGAACACCGGAAGAGACTGTGGGCAGTTCGGTTATGATGCGATCAGCCGGGGGCGGGGGCAGCTACAGGGACGGCAAGATTCGCCTCGACGCCCCAATGTGGGAACCGACGCGGCCGACAGCGGTAATGCATCGGGGGAGCGGAGGAAGCCCGACCCGAAGTCGTGCCGCTAGCAATTTCCTCACGCCGGCCCCACCGGGGCGCCCTTCTTCAGACCCTTCTTCGCGGCTGTTGTCCGCGAGGCGGCGGGGGTTCCCTTCTTTGCCGCAACAGCCCTTTTCGAAGCCGCTGTCCGCGGCCGGCGTACCGCTGGTTTCGGCACAGAGGGCGGCGCGGCTGGAATCATCAGCAAATCCCCCGGCACGGGTTTCGGGCTCTCCATCTTGTTGACCTGTGCAATCAGAACCGGGGACGCTCCAAACCTCGTCCCGATCGCGGACAGCGTTTCATCTTCGCCCACACGGTGCATCCGCCAAGCCATCCGCTTTGCATCAGGCACCGTCCGCAAAGTGGCCAGCAACGCCGTCCCCACCCCCTTGGGAACGTGCAGAGAATAACCCTCCGGCGCGACATTCTTCAACAACGCCGGGTTCAGCGATTGCAATTCGTACACCGGGCTTTCCGTCAAATCCGAAATCAACGCCAGATGGGTCGGCGCGGTCATTTCAACGGTGTCGTATTCGAGCGGCGGGTCGGGGTCGATGTCCGTAAGACCGTATTCGCCGGCGTTCTTGACCATGATCGTCATCGCCACGATGATGGGCACGTAGTTAGTGGTTTCGGCAGGTAAAACGCGCCGGTTGCGGAGTTCCCAGAAGTTCGCGTAGCCGGTGCGCTCGACCGCCTTCGAAACATTGCCGGGTCCGCAATTGTAGGCCGCAACCGCCAGGTACCAGTCGCCGAACTGCGCGTAGAGGTCCCGCAAGTGCCTTGCCGCCGCACGCGTAGCCTTTTCAGGATCGAGCCTGTCGTCGTGGTACGGGCTCTGCATCAGGCCGTACTCGCGCCCTCGCCAGGAGAGGAACTGCCACATTCCAGTCGCCGCCTTTCGCGACACCGCCCTCGGAATGAAGCCCGATTCCGCCTGTGCCAGATGAAGAATCTCCGGAGGCACGCCCTCCTCGTCAAGGATACGCTGGATCATCGGCTGATAACGCCCGGCCCGGCGCAGGCCGGCGATCATCGTCTTTCGGCCCTTCGTCGAGAAATAGTTGATGTAGCTGAGTACAGCGTCCGTGATCTCAAGCGGGAGCTTCGACGCCGTGGCCTGCAACGCTTCGCGGACCTTGTTTGTGAGTTTCGGGTCGATCGGAAACGTGAGGTCGAGAATGTCGTCGAGCGGGGATTTTTCGAACTTCGGTTCGTCCAGATCAGCGGGACCAAGACCGGCCAGGTCCAGCCGATGAATCGCCTCCACCATCTGCTCCAGCTTGCGTTCGAAGTCCTCACGGTCCTGAGCCGTTTCCGAAGCATCGAGCATCATGTCGATTGCAGCGTCGAAGTGAGAGCGCGCGGCGTCCTTGCTGCCCTGCTGGAGAGCTGCCCGGCCCTGTTGCAGCCGCTGTTCCGCGCGGGCGACGGTTCTGCTCGTCTGCTCCGAGAGGCTCGGCGCGCTGGAGGCAGTGAATACGGTGAACGCCGCGAGCGTCCACGAGAGCGCCGATAAGGTCCTTGACACTCCGCTCATTCTACTCTCTTACCCGGCAGGTCGCGGCCGCCCTGGTGCAGCACGAGTTTGTCCTTCGAGAACGTGATGCTCGCATCGACCACTTTGTAGAAAAACTCCGTTTCCGATTGGGGGAAAATCTCGAATGCCGCTTGCCCGGTCGCCTGAGCCATCAGCTTGCCGGCTTCCTGCTTCACCGTGATGGTGAAACCGGGCATTAACTCGTACACTCCAGTGTAAGCTGCGAACAGCTTCGGATCGGCGGTGATCGCCACGCGCTGTTTCGGCGGTTCGGAACTGATACGCGGGGCCGGCATGTCCTGGCCGTTCTGGTGCAGCGTCAGCTTGTCCTTCTCGAACGTGATCTGGGCGTCTACAACTTTGTAGAAAAACTCCGTCTCGGATTCGGCGAAAAGCTCAGCCTTCCCTTGTCCCGTCGCCTGAGCCAGGAACCTGTCGCCCTCCCGCGTGATCCAAATGAGGAATCCGGGAGCAACCTGATATTGCCCAATGTAGGCGTCGAACACTTTGGGATCGATCTTTTTCTCCGTGCGCTCCTTTCCACCCGGCTTCCCGCCGAAAGCGATCGCAGCCAAGCCGTTCCCAATCCGTCCCATGTGCCCCGTGCTCAAGTTGCTCAGCGCAACCACCAGCACCTTCTCCGCGGGAAAGCGCACGATCGTGGAATTGAATCCGTTGATGCCTCCCTGATGAGATATCATCCGGCGCCCGTCCTTCTCACCGATCACCCATCCGTAGGCGTACTTGTTCAAAAATGGGGTGTACATCTTCTCGAGCGCCGTTTGCGGAAGGAGTTTCGCGGTTGCCAGCGCCTCGTCCCAAAGCCTTAGATCGTCCACGGTGGAATAGAGTGCGCCGGCGGCGAAGGGCAGCGACATCGACATGTAGGGCGCGTGCTTCAATACGCCGCCCTCACGAACGAATCCCGAAGCGCGATTTGGCAGGACGGTCTCAAAGCGGTCGTATCCCGTATTTTTCATGCCTGCGGGCTCAAAGATATTTTGACGCAGGTAGTGCTCGTACGATAGCCCCGAGACTTTTTCGATAATCGCGCCGAGAAGGGCGTATCCCGAGTTGTCATAGACGTACTTCGAGCCAGGCTCGAATTCGAGCGCCTTGTCGCGGAACGTGGCGATGAGGCTGTCGAGCGGCATACTGAGAGCCATTCTCTTCATCAACTCCGCGTCTGAGGTATAGCTCGGGATGCCGGAGGTGTGTGTCAGCAGGTGGTGAACCGTGACCTTCTTCCAGGGTTCCGGGCACGGAGTGAAGTACTTGTCGAGCGTATCATCGAGTTTCAGCTTGCCGTTTTCCCTAAGCTGCATGATCGCCGTGGCCGTGAACTGCTTTGTGATGGAACCGATCCGGAACTTCGTCTCTGGCGTATTGGGGATGTTGTGCTCGGCGTTAGCTTGGCCGTAGGCGGCGCGGAGAATCACCTTGCCTTCGCGGACGACGAGCGCCGACCCGGCAAAGCGGTTGGCCTTGAACTCATCCTCCAGGTACGTCCTGGCCGCCGTTGTTGAGTCTTGCGCGAAAGCCGCTGCCGCGGCCCCTGCAACAACCAGGGCGAGGCAGGCGGACTTCATTTCGATCCCGCGGCAAGATGGCTGTGAGTTCGGCTGTAGGCGAAGTAAAATACCTGGCCGATCAGCAGCCACACCGCAAGCCTGATCCAGTTGTCCGTTCCCAGAGAATACATCAGCGAAAAATTCGCCAGGATGCCCAGGACCGGCACCAGCGGGACCCAGGGAGTCCTGAATGGCCGTGGAACATTAGGCTGCTTGTACCGCATCACAAGGATGGCGGCGCAGACGATTACAAACGCGAACAGCGTGCCGATGCTGGTCATGTGTCCCACCACCTTCAACGGCAGAAACCCTGAGAACGGCGCGACGAAAATCATGAACAGCAGATTCGACCGCCAGGGTGTCTGCAGTTTGGGGTGGATCTCCGAGAACACCTTGGGAACCAGGCCGTCGCGCGACATAGAGTAGAACACACGCGACTGGCCGAGCAGCATCACCAGAATCACGGAAGTGAACCCTGCGATGATGCCGAACTTTACGAGCAACTTCAGGAACGGGTAAGAAGTCATATCGACGGCGACCGCGACGGGAGCCGATACGCCCAGCTTCGTGTACGGCACGATGCCCGTCAGTACGTGAGCGAACAGGACGTAAAGCACGGTGCAGATCGCAAGCGATCCGATGATGCCGATCGGCATGTCACGCTGCGGGTTCCTGGCCTCCTGTGCGGCGGTCGAAACGGCGTCGAATCCGATGTAAGCGAAGAAGATGGTGCCTGCTCCCATCATGATGCCGCTGATGCCGAATTCGCCGAAGTTGCCGGTGTTTTGCGGAATGTACGGTGTGTAGTTGGCCTTGTTGATGAAAGCCCATCCGAGCGCGATGAAGACCACCACCACTGTCAGTTTTATCACTACGATGACGGCGTTGGTCCGGGCCGATTCCTTGATGCCAGCCATGAGCAACAACGAGATCACAATGATGATGAAGATAGCGGGCAGGTTTATGATGCCGCTCAACTCTCGCCCGTCGGGGAGTTTCACGGCTTCGAACGGTCCGGCGAGGAACTGGGGCGGCAGATCGATACCGAAATCGTGCAACACACTGACCACGTATCCGGACCAACTGATCGAGACCGTCGCCGCGCCAACCGCGTATTCGAGCACCAGGTCCCAACCGATGATCCATGCCAACCACTCGCCCAGCGTGGCGTAGGCGTAGGTGTAGGCGCTTCCGGCCACGGGAATCATGCACGAGAACTCGCTATAGCAGAGGCCCGCGAAGGCGCAGCCCAAGGCTGCGACGATCATGGACAGGGTTACCGCCGGACCCGCGTTAGTCGCGGCGGCCAAGCCGGTGAGCGAGAATAGTCCCGCGCCGATAATGGCGCCGATGCCCAACGCAATCAGGCTGCCTGGCCCCAGCGTACGGGCCAGCTTGTGCTCGCCCGCGTCCGCCTCCGCCGTGATGTGTTTCAACGATTTGACTGCAAAAAGGCTCATTTTGTAACCTCTTCCCTAGATTGGCTCGGCCCAGCGATTCACGACGAAGGCTGCGCTGGTCACGGCGTAGTGACAGAACTGCAAAGATATCATAGATCGCCGGCGCAGGGGTCGACTAAGGCAGGACACGAATGCCGGAGCCGCGGAAAAGAAAAGTTCCGCTCCCCTGGGAAACTACCGCATCGGGTTCGCAGCCAGCCACTTCAAGACTTCCTCCGCGTGCCGGTCCGGCGGAAATACGGGATAGAACACCTTTTCGATTTTCCCCGCGCGGAGGACGAGCGTATGACGCTTGAGAAGGCGGGTTCCATTGAACTCAAACACCGGCAACCGCAGAGCTTCGGTGAACTGGAAACGCGAGTCGCTCAACACCTCAAACGGAAGGTGTAGCCGCGCAACCATCTCCTGCTGGTATTCGGTCGTCTGCGTGCTGAGTCCGAAGACCATAGCTCGCAGCGGCTTGAAGTCCCTGAAGCGATCGCGAAACCCGCAGGATTCCGGCGTGCATCCACGCGCGCCGGGGATCTGGTCCCATCCAGCCGGCGGATCTTTCCCAGGCTCGCCGGTTCGCGGGTAGGCGAACACCACGATGCGCGGCGATTCGACTTCATGAAGTTTCACGCACCGGTTGCCCGTCGTGCATAGCATGACCGGCGGAACCTTCATTCCGGCAAGATGCCGACATGCACCATCGTCCGTCGGGACGGGCAGGTTTTTTGGCAATTCGTAAATGTTGTCCCGCCGTTGGGCTTCGAGGGCCAGCGGCACCGCGAGCAGCATCGACCTGCGGGTTACCATACACTCCAGTATATCCCGCGCGCCGCCGGGCCCGCCTTGCTCAGAACGCCAGATTCACCAGAACCATCAGGACTGAGGCCGCCGGGAGAACCAGCAGCGCGGTCTTGAGCCGCTTCGGATCCGTGCCCGCGACTGCTCCAATCAAACGCGAACTGACGGCAAGTCCGATCCATCCGAACGTGATTACGATGCCCATCGCGGTGGCGGTCATCTTGGGGAACTTGTCACCGACGATTGCGAGCGTCGTTGGGAAAACGGGCGCCATCGCCACGCCGGCAAGGAACACCAGAATCCAGGCTACCTTCGGGTCTTTGGTTTGGAGCATCAGGTAGGTCGTGACAGTCATAAACGCGGCCGCTGCGAGTGTAACCTGGGCGGCCGGAACGGTAATCAGAATCGGCGAAACGGCCACACGGCCGATGAGCAGCCCCAGCGCGAAGCCGAGAGAAAGCACGTTAAGGGCGCGCGATTCCGGGATGCCCTGCGCGATCAGGTGGCGCACCAGCCAGTTCCAGACTCCGACCTCCGAGGCCACGTACAGGAAGAGAAAGGCCGAGAGAAGGTACAGCGCCGGGTTGCCCAGCAGGAGGCCCGCTTCGGCGAAATCGAACCCACGCGCGCCGGTTGGCCCGGGAATCGGCGCGAAGATGTGAACCACGAGCGTGATCGCCGAGAGAATTCCGGTCCCATAGCAGAGCTTTACGGCGTTCCGTGAAAACAGATTCGCCGAAATGAAAGGAGTCGCCAGGCCTCCGAGGCCGAAGAAGAGGTTCAGAAAGTTGAGCGTGGTGGCGCGGCGTTCCTCGCTGATGTCGCTCACGAGTGCGTTCGCTCCGGTCACGATGATGCCGCCGCCAAGGCCCAGCAGCAGCATGTACATGGCGACTGTCGTGTAGCCCTTCGAGTTCGGCAGCGCGAATAGAGCCAACGAGATGAGGGCGAGCCCAAGAACCAGACCCACCTGCTTGCCCTGATTGTCAATGAGCGGCCCAACCGAGAGCGACGCGATGATCAGACCCATCGCCTGCGAGAAGGCAATGGCGCCGTTCTGCTTCGGAGTCAGCTTGAAGCGTTCCGACAACTCAGGCAGAATCGTGCCGAGCATGGCGGCAATCATTCCGTAGACAAATATCGCGAGGATCGCGGCGACGATGAGCATCAGTTCCCCCTGTGGACGACGGACTACGAATGTTAGCAGAAATTGAAGGCAGGCGCGGCGGGGTTTATACTGACACCTGATACCGATGAAATCCATTCAACTGGTTGCCCACCGAGTCCTCGAACCCCGCGAGTTGCCGATGCCGCCCGATCCGGGGCCCGGCGAACTGCTGGTGCGTCTGCGCGCAGTGGGTATTTGCGGCAGCGACATGCACTGGTACCTCGAAGGAGGAATTGGGGCTTCGAAAGCCGTCTACCCGCAGATCCTGGGGCACGAGCCTGCCGGCGAGGTTGCGGCCGTCGGGGCCGGTGTTTACAACTTCCGCGCCGGAAACCGGGTCGCGCTTGAGCCCAGCATAACCTGCGGCCGCTGTGAATTCTGCCGCGCCGGCAAGCACAACAATTGCGTTTCGAGCGTATTCATGGGTTCTCCCCAGATGTTCGGCCTGTTTCGTGAATACGCCGTGATTCCGGCGGACAACGCCGTGCTCATTCCGGATTCGATGAGTTTTACGGATGCCACCATAATCGAACCGGTGGCGGTGATCCTTCATGTCTTTGAGCTTGCCCCCGTGCGCCTCGGGGAAACCGTCGCCGTGATGGGCGCAGGGCCGATCGGATTGCTGGTGGCCTCGATGGCGCGGATCTCGGGCGCGTCCAAAGTATTCGTCGCCGACCGCGTCGCTCACCGGCTGCGCATGGCGGAATCGATGGGCGCTGACGTGGCCGTTGAAACGCCGAGGCTTCAGCAGGCCGTGATGGATCACACGCGGGGCCGGGGAGTCGATATCGTGTTTGACGCCGCCGCGAAACTGGAAACGATTCATGGCGCGTTTGCCGTGGCGCGCCTGAGCGGCCGCGTGGTCCTGATTGGCATTCCGAGCGAGCCTGACCTGCCCTTGGATCTGAATATCGCGATGGCGAAGGAACTCAACCTCCAGACAATCAAGCGATCGAATCACAATGCGCATGGCGCGATCGATCTGTTGCAGTCAGGGCGCATTCCGGCGGGATTGGTGACACACGAGCCGCGTCTTGACATGACGCCGCAGGCGTTTGAGACGCTTGCGGCTTATGCGGACGGCGTAGGGAAGGTGGTGATCCGGATTGACTAGCACGGCTCCTGAACCGAAACACCTGTTGCAATTGGCAGCCGGGGGCAGGCGATCGTTTTTCGCCGCCTTCCGTTTTCGCCGCGGATGGCAGGCCACAACAGGCGATGGCTTGCCCCACAACCGCGGTTCCATGCACAGACTTACAACCGTTGCTTCCTGACACCGCTCGGCATGAGTAAGGCCCGCCACTATCTCGGCCTTGACCTTGGAGCGGAGAGCGGACGCGCGATTGCCGGCACGCTTGCGGATGGAACGCTTACGCTCGAGGAACTCCACCGGTTTTCCAATATTCCGGTTCGAGTGTTTTCGGCGCTCCATTGGGACACGCTCCGGCTCTGGCACGAAATCCAGGAAGGCATCTCAATCGCATCCCGCGGCCGAGAGCTTTCCTGCATCGCGGTGGATACGTGGGGCGTGGACTTTGCGCTCCTCGGAGGGGACGGAGCGCTTGCCGCGAATCCACGGCACTACCGGGACGCGCGCAACCACGGCATCCTCGAAAAGATGTTCGCCAGCGTAACCAGGGAGGAGATATTCGAGCAAGCCGGCATTCAGTTCATGGTGATCAATACCCTCTGCCAGTTGTACGCCATGAAGCTCGCAGGGGATTCCGCGCTCGATCATGCACGCACCTTGTTGATGATGCCCGACCTTTTCAACTACTGGCTCACCGGCGTCGTGCGATCGGAACTTACCATCGCGAGCACCTCGCAGTTCTGCAACCCTCGCACGGGTCAATGGGCCACAAAACTCTTCGCGCAGTTGGGGCTGCCAGCGTCGATACTCCCCGAGATCATCGGCCCAGGCCAGAAACTCGGTGAATGGAATCGCATTCCGGTTTTCACGACTGGATCGCACGATACAGCCTCGGCGGTGGCCGCGGTTCCGGCTGAGACCCGGGACTGGTGCTACATCAGTTCGGGAACCTGGTCGCTGATGGGGGTGGAACTTGACGCGCCTGTGATCAACGCGGAGTCGCTTGAGCTGAACTTGACGAACGAGCTTGGATTCGGAGGGACAACGCGGCTGTTGAAAAATATCGCCGGCTTGTGGCTCCTTCAGGAATGCCGCCGCGCGTGGTTGGCCGCCGGAACGAATTACTCTTATGAAGACCTCACCGGCATGGCCACCGTAGCGAGGCCCTTTCTTGCGCGGATCGATCCGGACGCGTTTCCCGACCCAGGCGATATGCCGGCGAAAATCCGCGAGTGGTGCGCGGCAGCGGGCCAGGGCGTCCCGGAAACGCCCGGAGAGATCGCCCGCACGATCCTCGAAAGTCTCGCGTTCCGCTACCTCGAAGTTCTGGAAAGCCTGGAGCGTCTGCTCGGGCGAAGGCTCGGCACGATTCACATCGTGGGCGGGGGCTCGCGGAACGTGCTGCTGAATCAACTTGTCGCGGATATCACGGGCCGGAGAGTGGTGGCCGGTCCGGCGGAGGCGACGGCGGCGGGGAACATTCTGATTCAGGCGATCGGGTCCGGGCAGTTGGCGGACCTGGCGGAGGCTCGCCAAGTGGTGCGCCGGTCCTTCCCGGTGGAGGTGTATCAGCCGAGGGATGCGCGTTGAGAAGGATACAGGTAGCGCTCATTGGAGCCGGCCAGTTTGGACGCAACCACGCGCGGATCATACACCAGTCCGAGGACGCGGAGTTGGCGGCCGTGGTCGACGTGGATCGCTCGTGCGCCGAGGCCGTCGCCGCACAGTACGGCGGGTGCCCTGCGTTCACTGAATCGCGCGAGATCGTGGGTTTGGCGGATGCGGCGGTAGTAGCCGTTCCAACAACGGCACATGCCGAAACCGGCTGTCCACTGCTCGAAGCGGGCATCGATCTGCTCGTCGAAAAGCCCATGGCGCCGGATCTCGCGGCGGCGGACCGTCTGATCGCATCCGCCGCCGCCGCCGGGCGCATCCTTCAGATAGGTCACCTGGAGAGCTTCAATCCCGCCGTCATCGCGCTCGAAGCGCATGCCACGATACCGCTGTTTTTCGAGATTCACCGGATGAACCTGTTCAGCCCCCGGAGTCTCGACGTCGACGTGGTGCTCGATTTGATGATTCACGACATCGACATCGTTCTCGCGCTCGCGCCGGGGAAGCTCGACGAGATCCGCGCGGCGGGTATTAAGATACTTTCGGAAAAAGTGGATATCGCAAACGTGCGGCTGCAATTCGCGAGCGGATGCGTCGCCAATCTTACAGCCAGTCGAGTCGCGGCTGAGCGCGTCAGGAAACTGAGGCTGTTCCAGCCGCATGAGTATATCTCGCTCGATTACGGAAAGCAGGAAGCGGTGTCGTTCAGCGTAGGCGAGAACCGGCAGATCTCATTTTCACGGCTGCCGTCATCCGCGGGCGAACCTCTCGGCTTGCAGTTCGCCGCGTTCCTTGCAAGCGTTCGCGCGCGCGCGGTTCCGAAGGTGAATGGCCTTCGGGCTCGCCGGACCCTTCAGACCGCGCTCGCGATTCTTGATAATATCGAGGAGCATGGCCGGGTAGTTGCCCGCTCGTTGGCCGAGGGATGGAAACCCACGATGTAAATGGCGAAGAAGGAAGGGGCGGCGGCGCGACGCCGGCTGCCCTTCCGCGCCTGCTCATCGAATGGGAGACGTCCGAGGATCGCCGGCGAAGCGGAAGAGCCGGAGTTGGATCGGTGCTTACGCATCTCGCGGCACTGGCGCTGTTGCCCCTCATCCCGGCATCACCTCCACCCAGGCGACCTCAATACCGCCAGATAACACCATTGGTCGCACCCGCGCTCGAACCCACCCAGAAAGATCCGAATCAAGGTAAAATCAGCAAGGAATTTGATTCGAAATTCGTCATTCCGCGGCCAAATATCCAGGTACCGGCATCGCCGCCGTCCACCACAAGAGCCGCCGCCAGGCGGGACGCTCCGCCAATAGTGGCGCCTCCCGCGCCGAAGCCTTTTACGCCGCCGCCGACGCCGGAACCGCCGAAGATAGAGATGGCGGAAACGAAGGCAGCGCCGCCGCCGGGTCCGCCGCAGCTAGATCCGGTGGTCGCACCGCCGCCCCAACCGCAAAAGGAAACACCTAAGCTGGCGTTCGAAACCCCGGGTGGAGTGCCCGACGCAAGGCCGCAAGGGCTAGGCCGCGCGCCGGGGGCGCCGGCCGGAGCGAGCAGCAGTCCTATTCAGGAAGCTGTACGCAACCTCGCGAGGGGGGCTGCCGCGGGCGGCCTAACCGTCGGTGATACTGGCGCGAGCAGTATCGGCGGAATTGGGGAGGGGATCAACTTGCCGCCTTCGCCCGGAAAATCGGCGAGCAAACTTGAACTTCTGAGCGATCCCATGGGAGTTGATTTCCGGCCGTACCTATTGCGCATACTTGCGACCGTGCGACGGAATTGGTTTGCGGTGATTCCCGAAGGAGTGCGGTTGGGACAGAAGGGGACCGTGGCGATCCAATTCGCGATCAGCAAGGACGGCCACGTGCCGAAGCTCGTGATTGCGGGCTCATCCGGAGTGGAATCGCTCGACCGCGCGGCTGTGGCCGGCATCAGCGCTTCGAACCCTTTTCCCGCGTTGCCCCCTGAGTTCAGAGGCGGCCAGATCCGATTGCAGTTCGTGTTCCAGTACAACGGGGCGGTGAGGTAGGCGTTCCGGTGAATAGCAAGCTCGCGATTGCTCTTTCTTCGTACTTCCTCCTTGGGGCGGGCGTCAGTTTTTTCGTCGACGGTAAACTGAGGTTCGGATTGTGGATTTTCCTTGGCGGATTGACGGTCAAGACGTTGATCGCTCATTACAGGCCCAGAGACGACTGAACTCAAAGTGACTATCGTCGGCAGTCGCGAGAAGGTTTAGTCCGGGACTTCAGCGCCCACTCTGTCGGTCCCATTTTGGGACGATTTCCCATTCCGGGACTGCCAAAAGTCATGTAACTGATTGCTTTTAATGGAGATAACAGGAGGTCCTACGCTTGCATAAGGAGCGGGCGTATGACATCCGCTCAAGTCACACCCAAACGCATCGGAAAAACCAAAGCGACGAAGACGACGAACGAGGTACGCGACCAGATCGTCCTGGCCCACCTGCCTCTGGTAAAGGCAATAGCGATCCGTGTACACGAGACCCTGCCTGTTCACGTGGATCTTGGCGATCTGGAACATGCCGGGATACTTGGGCTTTTCGATGCGGCGTCGAAATACCGGCCGGAGATGAAGGTCGTTTTTCACAGCTACGCTAAACACCGCATCAAGGGAGCGATTCTCGACAGCCTGCGCCAGTTGGATTGGGCGTCGCGCGACCTGCGCAAACGGCATAAGCAAGTCGAAGCCGCAACTCGGGATCTATCGACAAAGCTTGAGAGAGAGCCCTCCGAAGCGGAACTTGCGGAGAAGCTCGGCGTAGGGTTGGACAAGTGGCGGCTGATGCTTTTGGAACTCAGGACCGTGGGCCTGGTGTCCACGACGAGGGGCGGTCCACAGCAGGAAGCGGGTGCAGCTCTGGATTTCCCGGCAAGGCCGGATTCTCAGCCGGATACGATCTGTGCCAAGTGGCAACTCGAGGGAGTGCTGGAGGCGGCAATGCGGATACTGCCGGAACGGTACCGCACCGTCGTGGTGCTTTACTACAACAAAGACAAGACCATGAAGGAGATCGGCGGGATACTGGGCATAAACGAGAGCCGCGTTTCCCAGATTCACAAGACCGCGCTAGAGAAAATGGCTGCGGCACTGCACACGGCGGGCATTCACTCCGTGGAAGCGTTTTAGCCCTACTGCCACGCTCAAGAACCGGCCCTTCGAGACTTGAGGGATCTTGTCTCCGGACTCCGAAATCTAACGAAGCTCCCACGCCGGAACTGCGGCGGCCGGCGCGATAGCACCGCAACCCTGACAACCACCTCGCCTTGGTGGCTATTTCGTTCCGGGCCATTCACCCCAAATCGATCAACATTCCTGAACGTTGTCCCAGGATACCTTCGAAAGCACTGAAAACGATAATTTTCGAAGATTTTTCCATTGACAGAATCGAACAATGACCTTATGATTCTTCTTCAGGTCTATTTCAAAATGTAGTACAACTCCATGTCGGTGTTACACAGGGGCGACTCAAAGCATGATGAACTTTGCGATCGGTGAAAAAGTGGTCTACCCGAATCAGGGTATTGGAACCATCGAGAACATCAGCACTCGTTCCTTTGGAGCGCAGTTTGAGCGGTTTTATCTGTTGCGACTGATGTATCACAGCATCACTGTTACAGTTCCTTTCTCAAACGTTTCAAACCTCGGCCTGAGGAAGATCACCAGGCAGAACGAGGCCGCCCGGGTCCTGAGTTACCTGGCGGCGCCGGGCTTGCCCGATTCACACGCAGACTGGAAATCCAGGTTCAAGGAGAATGCGGACAAGATGCAGAGCGGAAGCCTTCTCCAAGTGGCGGAGGTCACGAAAAGCCTCCTCATGCTTCAGCGGGAGAAAGTTCTCTCTTTCCGCGAGAAGAAGATGCTGGACCGTGCCCGTCACATGTTGGTGACGGAACTTTCTATCGTTCGAGGAATCTGCGAGTCCGAGGCCGCAACTTTGCTTCAGAGGTCCCTGGCGAAAACAGGCCTTACCCTGCCTTCGGAACTGTAGCCAACGCTACAGCCTCCCCAGTATGAGGCTGCCTTCCGCTGATCGCGCCCCGTGAGCATAGGAGGGACGATGCCCCCCCGATCTCACCGACCCCGCGACTTAACTCAGGTCGAATTTTTCCTGGTGCAACACGGGATCGTTCTTGATGAGAACGTTGCGGCCAAGAATTTCTTCAAGCTCCTGCAAGTAATTGTTTTTATTTGACTTAATTGTCTTGGCGACCTCCGGGTGAACTCGGAGAATGACGTCCTCGCCTTCCACAGCCCTGGCAATCCTCGTGGCTTCCTGAAGGATCTCGCCGATGACGGTATCCACGCTTTTTACGTATCCTGCACCCTCACAATTGGAGCAGGGCGAACAAAGCGTCCGTTCGAGGCTTTGTTTGACGCGTTTTCGAGTGATAGCAACCAAGCCGAAATCGTTAAACTGGAGGATTTTGTTAGGGGCCTTGTCGGCGCGCATGGCTTCTTCGAGGGCCATCATGACCTTTTGCCGGTTCTTCCGCTCGTCCATGTCGATGAAGTCCACGACGATGATTCCGCCCAAGTCCCTCAACCGGATCTGGCGCACGATTTCCTTGATTGCGTCCGTGTTGGTTTTTACAATTGTGTCTTCGAGCCGGTTCGACTTCCCCACGTACTTACCGGTGTTGATGTCGATGGCCACTAGCGCTTCGGTCTG
>SYKU01000128.1 GCA_005808865.1 Acidobacteriota bacterium | reverse complement strand
TCTTTTGCAGCGCCACATTCGAAAGGAAGCCGTCGCGACCGGGCATCCCAGCGTGAGCCGCCTGAGCCGGTCCAAGCTGCATCGCATTCTGACTCAAGGGGAGCTGAAGCCTCACAAGGTCCGCTACTATGTTGAGCGGCGAGATCCGGAGTTCGAAAAGAAGATGGTCGAAGTTCTGCATGTCTACAAGGAAGTGGAGATCGTCAATGCAGGCTTGGTGGAAGGCGCCTTGAAAGAACCGCCCACCGTCACGATCTCCTATGACGAGAAGCCCGGAATTCAGGCGCTGGCGACGACGACGCCGGACCGCCCGCCGGCTCCGAATCAGTACCCGAGCCACCTGCGCGACTATGAGTACGAGCGGCTCGGAACGGTTTCACTGCTGGCGGGGTTGGATCTGCATTCGGGCCGCGTTACCGAAATCGTCCGCGATCGTCATGCCAGCGCAGACTTCATCGCGCTGCTCGAGAAACTGGATGCCAACTATCCATCTGAGACCCGAATCCGTGTGCTGCTCGACAACCACTCAGCCCACATCTCCAGGCAAACCAAAGCATACCTGGATCTGCACCCCCAGCGATTCGAGTTCATCTTTACTCCCAAGCATGGCTCTTGGTTGAACATCGTCGAGACCCTGTTCAGCAAAATGGCGCGGACCATGCTGCGCGGCATTCGTGTCGCCAGCAAGCAGGAGTTGATCGCCCGTATCCACCTCTATTACGACGAAATCAACGCTGACCCGGTCATCTTCCGCTGGACACACAAAACGGATGATACTATCGGTGGATAGCTTTCAACAGAACATGGATCTGGTTCTGTGGCCGCGAGATCTGAAACAGCGGGAGATGATCTCTGGCGTCGTCGATAATGAGCCGATCCGATGTCAAAGTGCCTGGACCCGTTCCGCTTCCTGCTGATCTCGCCGGCGGGCTGGATGAACCAGCGCCAGCCTGAACGCAATTGAAATATAAGCGCGAGGAAAATCGAGTGCTCCGGGAACAACTCGGCGGCAAGCGAGAACCGGCTTGACCCAGCGTAGCCGAGACCGCGGCCACGCTGTCATCAGTCATGACCGGCTGGCGCGCCGGAGGGATGCGCCGTGTCCACGATTTTGGCGTCTCCTGCTTGATCCGCGGAGTTTCCGGGGCACTCGCCGGCTCAAGTTCCGAAGTTTCGGACTGAGATGTAACCCTTGGCTAGAGCCTACAAGCTCAAAGTTCATTCTGTCCCCACCGCTGTAACCGGGTGTCTTTGAAGCCGTCAAGGTGCCTACGTCAAGGCTCCCCGCGCCTTCTGCTGCCACTTCACAATCCCCACGCCCGCAAAAATCACGAACATAGCCACCGCCTCGCGCTGTCCAAACGGTTCCCGATAAAAGATCCACCCGAGCGCCACAGCAACCACGGCGTTCACGTACGGATAGATGGACACGACCGCGACCGGCAGCCTGTCGAGGGCGTATGCATACGAGCTATATCCCACGATCGATCCAAACACCACAAGGTATAAAATCGCTCCCACACCCCGCGCACTCCACCGCACCGGGTCGGCTGTGAAAGCGAGCGTCAGGGGCAGAAAAATGATTCCGGCGGCCAGTTGCTGGACCGCGCCAATTACCACCGGATGCGCGCGTACCGTCTGCCGCTTCTGGTAGATCGAACCGTACGACCACGACACCATGCCAAGCGAGAGAATCAGGAATCCATGAAGAATCGGCCCGCTCAGGCTTTGCGCTTTGATGTCCGGAGCGAGCAGCAGGGCCGCCCCCGTGAGTCCTACGAACATACCGAAAAGCGTCGGACCGTGCAGCCGCTCGCCGCCCGGAAGCAACGCTTCAATGCCCACCATCCAAAACGGGGAGATCGTAATGATAAGGCCCGCGAGTCCGCTCGGGATCACTTGTTCGGCGAATACCAGGCAGCCGTTACCCGCGCCGAGAATCAGCGCGCCGCTGAAGCAGGCCCTGAGCAATTCCGCCCCGCGCGGCAGGTGCGACCCTCGAAGAACCACAAATGGGAGCATGATCGATCCCGAGATCAGGAATCGCGCGCTGATGAGCAGCAGGGGCGGAAACGACTCAAGGGCCATGCGAATGCCGAGGTAAGTCGTGCCCCAGAAAAAACAGACGGAAACGAGCGCCAGGTAGGCTTTCCAATCGGGATGACGCCGCAAAAACCAGCGTAGCACGTGGGAGAATAGAACCTTGATTCTCACGCTTACGATCAACCCGGCCATCGACCGGATCGTCACGGCGGACCGTCTTGTGTTCGACGACCGCGCGTACATTCAGTCGAGCCGCGAGGCGGCCGGCGGGCGCGGCATCCATTCGGCGTCAGTCATTCACGCTTTCGGCGGGAAGACGCGCGCGGTCGTTACGGCGGGCGGAGCGGCGGGCGAGAAGCTCGAACAATTTCTGTCGCAGGCGGGATTCCCGGTGGACATCGCACCAGTCGCCGGCGAAACGCGCACGAATCTCACGATCACCGACAGGAACGGCCTGACCGTCAAGTTGAACGAGCCGGGCTTGCCGATGGACCGCGCCGAACTCGTGAGGCTCGAACGCCTGATTCGCTCGCGGCTGAAGGGCGCGGAGTGGCTCATGCTTTGCGGCAGCGTGCCGCCTGGCGTGCCGTCCAGCTACTACGCGCGCCTGATCTCGCTCGCGCGCGAACGAAAGGTGCAGACGCTGCTCGATACCGATGGTGAAGCACTGAGGGAAGGCATCGAGGCGGGTCCCACGGTCGTGACGCCAAACCAGCAGGAGGCTGAACGGCTCCTGGACATGGCGCTGATTACGCGCCATCATTTTCTCGATGCCGTCGCACGCATTCGCAAGATGGGCGCCGAGTCCGTGATTCTGTCGCTTGGCAGCCGCGGCGCAGTGGCCGCGTTTGATAAGAAAATCGTTGAAGCGCTTTCACCGCGCGTGGACGCGCTCTGCCCGATTGGCGCGGGCGACGCCATGGGCGCGGCCTTCGTGTGGGCGCGCCGCGAGGGGCGCTCGTTCGAGGACGCGCTGCGGCTGGGCGTCGCCGCGGGTACGGCGTCGGCTATGCTGCCCGGCATCTGTTTCGCCTCCGCGGAAGCAACCCAGGAGATGTATAAGCAGGTCGAACTGCGTGCCTAGGCCGGCGCGGGAGAACTTGTTTCGATCGGCGGGCGTGGTCTCGGCCGCGATCTTCCTTAGCCGGATCTCCGGCTTGGTGCGCGAGCAGGTGATGGGCGCTCTGTTCGGCGCGAGCTCAGAATCGGACGCATTCGTCGTAGCCGTGCGTATCCCCAATCTGATGCGGGATCTGTTCGCGGAAGGTGCGCTTTCCTCCGCGTTCATTCCCGCTTTTACGCGATCGCTCGCAAACGACGGCAAAGCGGCCGCCGCAAAGCTGTCGAACCTTGTCGCCGGCAGTCTTGTCGCGATCGTGGGATCGATCTGCCTGCTGGGAATGATCTTCAGTCCGCAACTGGTTCAGCTCTTTGCGTCGGGCTACCGCGAGATTCCGGGAAAATTAGAATTGACCGTTCAGATGACGCGGATCATGTTCCCTTTCCTGCTGCTGGTCGCACTCGCCGCGCAGGCGATGGGAATTCTGAACGCTCTGAACCAGTTTGGCGTGGCCGCTCTTTCGTCGACGTTTTTCAACGTAGGATCGGTAGTCTTCGGTCTCTCGGCTGGATACCTGATCGGTCCGCGCTTCGGCATTTCGCCGATCGTCGGGATGGCGTACGGCGTGCTATGCGGGGGCGCGTGGCAACTTCTTTGGCAGATACCCAGTCTGATTCGCGAAGGCCTCGCGTTCAGGCCGACCCTTGCAATTGGCGACTACTTCGCGCATCCAGGATTACGCCAGATTTTCCTGCTGATGGGCCCGGCGCTCCTCGGCAACGCCGCCACCCAGATCAACGTGACGGTCAATACGAATTTCGCAACGAGCATTACCGACGCGGCGGGACAGGTGCTGAGCGGTCCCGCGAGTTGGCTGCAATACGCCTTCCGCTTCATGCAATTGCCGCTGGGTGTTTTCGGCGTTGCGATCGCGTCCGCGACGCTGCCTTCAGTCTCGCGCAGCGCGGCCGCGGGGGACATGGTAGAGTTCCGCAGGACGATGGCGCGTTCGCTTGGGATCGCCATGCTGCTCACGGTGCCTTCATCGGTGGGTTTGGTCGTGCTGGGGCCTTCGATGATAGGTGTCGTGTACGAGCGCGGGGCTTTTCACGCGCAGGATACGCATCAGACCGCCGTTGCGCTTTCCTGCTATGCGCTCGGCCTTGCGAGTGACTCGGCGCTGAAGATCCTCGCGCCTGCGTTCTATGCGCTGAACGACGCGCGCACGCCAATGCTCGTGAGCCTCGGCTCGATCGCCGTGAACTATGGAGTTGCCTATTTCCTGGTGAAGCGGGTGGGAATGGGGCACGCGGGCCTAGCTTTTTCGACGAGCATGGTTTCGATATTCGGATCGGTAGCTCTTTTTCTCGCCCTCAGGCGGCGTATCGGGGGCATGGAAGGACGGAGGCTCTCCGTGAGCGCGGCGAAAATCTGCGCGGCCGCGGCCGTGATGGGCGCGGCGTGCATGGCGTCGAGCTCTTTCATCCTGGGCAGCGGTTTCGATTCGCCGCAGTGGGCGCGCGTCCTTGA
The DNA here is from genome assembly GCA_005808865.1 of Acidobacteriota bacterium. Lineage (GTDB taxonomy): Bacteria > Acidobacteriota > Terriglobia > Bryobacterales > Bryobacteraceae > SYKU01. The sequence goes on along the minus strand of SYKU01000128.1, from coordinate 923 downwards.
CCTGGCGGTGTCGGCGCCGCTCGGCTTGCTGGTGTTCTATGGTGTGTCGCGAGCCCTACGTGTCGAGGAACTGGAGGCAGCCATGGCTGCGGCCGCCGGCCCTCTCGCGCGGCGCTTCGGTTTTGCCGGCCGGCCTAAGGGCCCGGCATGAAACAACTGCTTGCAATTGGCCGCCCGGCGGGGCAGGCGCTGGTTTTTTGCCGCCTGACGTCTTCCGTGGAAATGGCAAGGCCGGAAACAACGATGGCCTGACCCGCCGCAACCAAAGTTCCGCGCGCGGAGCCGGATCGGATACTCCCGGACAGGCCCATTTTTAGCGGCTGTTTCGGGATATTGCTGTTCCAAATCGTGGATTGCTTTCCGCCTCTCCGGCTTGCGGGCCGATCCCGGCTCTTCTGGCCGGAAGGATCCCCCGGGCACCGCAGACCGGTAGCTGGAGTCAAGGCAGCGGCTCGATGGAGTCCCAGTATCGGGCCCGCTTCTGATCAAGTGCTGATTCATGATATGTACAGACAAGCGTGCAACGGTCGTGAGGAATCTGGTGCCCGGATAGAAATCTGTGGGATTGCACCGTAATACCGAACGTCCGCAGCGTGTCGGTGATTCCCTTCAGATTGAAGAACGATACGCTCGAAGGCTCGTAGGGGCTCTCCTCCCCCACTGGACACCATAGAAGCGCCTCCTCTTCGTGCAGTCGGTACAAGCCGGTCTCGATGATGAGCGTCCCCCCGTCGTTCATGATGTCCCTGATCACTCTGAACACCTGGAACGGGTAACGCAAATGGGAGCCTCTTGCAAAACCAATTGAAACAATAACTATTCTTTATGTTGCAAGGAGGGGCTTCTGGCTTAAAATAGGATTTCGAAGCCAATTCCAAACCAGAAGGATTCCCCTCCTTATGAAGCTTAGTCTTTTCGAGCAC
>SYKU01000127.1 GCA_005808865.1 Acidobacteriota bacterium | reverse complement strand
CATGCTTACAACTATATCATACAAAGCAGAGTGTGTCAATATGACAGCAACTATTTACATGCCTACACAATAGACCTGAAACGGGGATAACTTCATCAAAACAAGCCGTTTCAGGGTTTTAGTAGTGAGAACTTCGGTCTAGTCATAGCACAAACTGATCGAGTTCCCGGGCCAAACGGGTCCAGGCCCTTTTACATCGGGGCGTCTCATTGTCGACGACGCAAGAGATGATCTCTCGCTGTTCCAGATAGACCGGGTTTCCGGGCAATACGAGATGGAGAAGCAGCACGGGTGTTGATCGCGGCCGGCGTTTCTAGCGTGGATGCCGGCATTGTGGCAGTGAGTCCGTCCGACACCTCCCGGGAAGTGGACGAAAACTACCTCCGTGCGAAGGGCCGCCTGTGCGGCCAATTCAGCGCCAAGGTCTCCCATGCCGCGGCAACATTATCAAAAGAGGAGCTTCAACCCCATCTGCATGATGCGCGGACCAGTCACCGTGTTGATCTGGCCGAAAGCCGCTGACAGCAGGTTCGTGACAGGCGCGTCCAGGTTAGCGTGATTGAACGCATTGAACAGCTCCCAACGATACTGCACGGTGAAGCGCTCGCGAACCGATGTCGTCTTGAACAAGGCCAAGTCCATATTGTACCGGCCCGGACCGATCAGCCCATTGCGCGCGAAATTACCGAAGCTGCCGATCGGCGCCGCCGCAAACGCCCCCGTGTTGAAATAGTTCCGTCGCTGCTCGTCGAAGGATCGGCCCCCGGGCAGCCGGAAGTTCCCCGTCACATTGACCCGCTGGGTTCCATCGCCACGCAAGGCACGGTCGTTGCCAGGGATCACGTTCAACGGACTGCCGGCAGAATAGCTGTAGATGCCGTTGGCTTGCCAGCCTGACGTCAGGAGACGGCCAACACCCTTCTTCCATGGGCTGGGTATCTCGGCCAGAAACGACGTGACGAATACGTGCCTTCGATCGAAGTCCGATAGCCCTCTTTCGAGCCTGAAGTTGTTCGAATCCTGTGGCGTGCCTGCGTTCCGGTCAAGCGATTGGAGATCCAGGCTCTTGGACAGCGTGTAGTTCGCCATGAAGAAGACACCGCGCGCGAGCCGGCGGTTCGCGGTCAGTTGGAAGCTGTGGTAGGAGGAGTTGCCGAGGGTGTCCGCCGCATTAATGCTTTGGAACCCCAGGTATCGCCGGCGGGCATCAATGTTGCCCGTGGTGGAAAGCGGCCGGCCATCGGGGCCGTTGCCGGGCAAAAACGCCGCTGTGTTCACTTCGTAGTTGATGATCAACCTGGTTCCCTTGGAACCGACGTAGCCCGCCGTTAACACCGTGCCCGGCAGTATTTCGTGTTGCAGGTTGAAATTCCACTGTTGCGAGTAGGGAGTCGCATTGTCGGCGCCGAAGTAGCGGCCGATTGCCGTGGGTCTGGCAAATTGAAATCTACGTTTCTCGTCCGCGGTTTGAGGCGGCTGAAAAGGGAACGGATCGCCGCCGGCGTAGTTTCTCCAGGGATCTTCGAAGCTGGGCGGGTCGGGTATCTGGATCCGCAGTACGAATGGCTGATTGAGTTGGGTTTCGTTCAGCAGAAAACCGCGGCCGCCGGTGTTGTAGAAGATTCCGTAAGCCGAGCGGATGCTGGTTTTGGAATTCGGCCCAAATGGCAGCCAAGCCAGACCCACGCGCGGAGCAAAATTGTTCCAGTCGATCCGATGCGTGGTTCTCGAAATTCCAGCGTCGCCCGGATACAGCATTCCTGGCAGGGCGTTCGGGTATTGGGTAGACTGCTGCCCCGGGCGGAAGGCGATGATCTCGTTGCGCCCGTCCCAGATGCCGAATCCCGGTTCCCAGCGGAATCCGAGGTTGAGCGTGAAGACTGGCGTCACCTTCCAGTCGTCCTGGGCAAACAGGCCGGCGATGCGGGACTGGTTCAAACTCCGCAGCAGCGAGTACTGCTGGTAGTTGGAGGGAAGTCCCAGCAGATAGTCGCCGTGTCCGTTTCCGGTCTTGGACGCGTTCCATGCGAACGAGGCGCCGTCCATCTCGAAATTGTTGACCCGGGCGACTTCGCTGGTGGTGAACTCGCCGCCGAGCTTTAGCAGATGCGCGCCGCGAACCACCGTGACCGTATCCCGGAACTCGTGTACCCGCGGGTGATCATCAACGAGGTTGATGCCGTTGATGTTGTAGTAGCCGGAAATGTTGCCGAGCCGGGTTCCCATCACGGACTTAGGATCGCTCGACTGAGTGCGCACGCCGATATCGGAATAACGAAACCCCGGCGCGATTCCCGGCGGCTTTCCCGGGAATCGTTCCGGAAGAATCGGAACCGGGAACCGGCTGACGTCGGCGAAGTTCATGGTGTAGGTAAACGCATGCACGACGGCCGGGGAGAGGACACTTGTGTAGGCGGCGGTGAGGCGGTTGTTGATCCAGTTCACCGTACCGTTGGAGAGCGGAATATTGAAATTGACAGCTTGGTCGGCCACGGAATAGAAATAACTGAAGTTGAAACGGTGGTTGTCATTGAAGGCGTGGTCCAACCGGCCGATGAACTGGTTCCGATCATCGGTTCCAGGGCTGTTGTAGACATACTGATTCCCGGCGAAATTGGGCAGCGGTACGAGGATCTCTTCGCGCAAAACTGCAGCACGCGAGATGCGGGAGGCTGGAATTACGTCGTCCGGGAAGCGGCGCCCGGTCAAAGGATCATTGGGTTTTCGGGCGCTGGCGCTGTAGTTTCCAGTCCGCTCAAGGGCAGTGGGAACAATCAGGCCTGTGTTGGTGATCGCACTTCGCTCCCGAAGGGATTCCCAAGAGACGAAGAAGAACGTTTTGTCGCGTTTCACCGGCCCGCCCAGCGCCGCACCGAACTGGTTGCGCCTCAATGTAGGCTTATCGACCAGCCCGCGGTGTCCGAAGTAGGAGCGGGCATCGAGGGCATTGTTGCGAAGGAAGTCGTAAAGAGTGCCGCGATAGCGGTTGGTGCCGCTGCGGGTTACCGCGGAGACCAGGGCGCCGGCGCCGCGGCCATATTCGGCGCTGAAAGTGCTGCTGAGGACCGTGAACTCCTGAAGCGCGTCAGGGTTTGGCATCGTGTTCGGAGTACCCGCGTAGGCGTCAGTGTGGGTGCCGCCATCGAGCAGCACGTTGTTGTCGCTGCCGCGCGCACCATTCACGGAGATACCGTCCTCCTGCGAAAACGTCGTGCGCGCGCCTCCATGATTCACGGCTCCCGGAAGCAACGTTTGCAGCTGAAGCGCATTGCGTCCGTTGAGAGGAAGATCCTGTATAAGCTCGCGCCGGATTACCGACCTGACGGTCGATGTGGATGTCTCGATGGCCGCGACTCCGCCGGAGACCGTGATGGACTCAGTGACTTCACCCACCTGAAGGGACAAGTTCAACTGTAAAGTCTGCTGGCCCGTCAGATTGATTCCCGTGCGCAGCGCGGTACGAAAGCCCGGCGCCGCGACTTCGATCCGGTAGGCGCCCACGTCGAGCCGCGACAGGTAGTAGCGGCCGGACTCATCCGACTGGGCGTTGTGGCGGAGTCCGGTTCCCGTATTGACCAGAGTCACTCTGGCGCCGGGCACGACCGCGCCGGATTTGTCGTCGATCACTCCGAGAACAACGCTGTTGCCCTGTGCCACCGCATGGGAAACGAAAATTAGCAGGCCCAGGCCGAGAACGCGAGCGTGCATGATGTTCTTCCTCCAGACTTGATTCGATCATTGATCCTCGTACAACGCCTTCCGGGTCTCCGGACGCAGGTCGAATTGGTGGTCGGGCCAGAGCGGCTTAACCATTTCGCCGTTCCATGATTTCCGTAGACTCTCCAGGCGCGCCACGATCTTCGGTTCGCGGGCCGCCAGGTTCACCGACTCGGAAACGTCGGCCTTCAGGTCGTAAAGGGCCGGAGGCTTTCCATCGGCCACGAGCAGTTTCCATCGCCCCTCGCGCACCGCGAAGAAGGCGCCGCCAAAGGCGCGCCAGTGCAGGCTCCGCTTTGGGGCGGCCTTTCCTCGCGCGTAGGGCAAGATGTCGATGCCGTCGATTTTGCGATCCGTGGCAACGGGAATTCCCGCGGCGGCGAGAACCGTCGGAAACAGGTCGAGTGCTGTCACCGGTTCGTCGAGCGTTTTTCCAGCCGGGATGCGCCCCGGCCAGTTCATCACGAACGGTACCCGGATGCCGCCTTCCCAAAGCGTCCGTTTCGTTCCCCGAAGAGGGCGGTTGCTCGACATGTTCTCCCGGGGACCACCGTTATCGCTGATAAACACGATCATCGTATCGTCGGCCAGTCGCGACTCACGCACCGCGGTGACCACCTTGCCGACAGCGTCATCCACGGTGGCAACCATGGCGGCATAAGCGCGGCGTTTCGGGTCGGTGATAGAGGAAAATTTGTCGAGCCAGTCCGGGGTAATCTGCAGAGGACTGTGGGGCGCGTTGAAGGCGAGGTAAAGGAAGAACGTATCCGCCGTATGACGCCGCACGAAAGCCGCTGCCTCTCTTCCGAGCGCAGTGGTGAGATATTCCTTCTCGGCGATAGCCTTGCCGTCCTCGCGATGGATCGGGAGCAAAAGCTCTTTCTTCGTCTCGTCCGCCGAGCCTGGGTCCAGGTAATCGTGCCCGCCGCCGACGAAGCCGTACATTTCCCGGAAGCCGCGTTTGGTGGGATGGAACTGCGCATGCGAGCCCAGGTGCCACTTGCCGATAAGCCCCGTCGCGTACCCGTTTGCGGAAAGCACGTCCGCCAGTGTCCGCTCGCTTAACGGAAGCCCCTTGTCCGGGTCCCCCAAGCGGAACAGCATGTTGTTCTCATGCCCGAATCGCTGCTGGTAGCGTCCGGTGAGAAAGCCCGCCCGGCTCGGGCTGCAGAACGGGTGCGAGACATAGCCGGAGGTAAAACGGACACCGCCGCGCGCAAGCGCGTCCAGGTGTGGCGTTCTGATATCCGGTGAACCTTGGAACCCGAGATCGTTGTAGCCCAGATCGTCGGCTACGATCAAGATGAAGTTCGGCCGCCTTGACGTCTGGCCGGGCGAAACCACGGCCATCGGCCCGAGGGCGGCGGACTTCAAAACATCGCGTCTGGAGATCATGTCGGCTACTCCTTACGAGGCTCTTGCAAAATTCTGGAGTTCGGACATCCATTCTGACAGCAGAGGGGCGTCGTTTGGCTGCTGAGCGTACTTTGTCGCGAATGCCGAGCCGTTGAATCAACATTTTGTCGCTCGAACCCGAACGTTCCCGGATTT
>SYKU01000126.1 GCA_005808865.1 Acidobacteriota bacterium | reverse complement strand
CGCGGACTTTCGGCGCATGACTCAACATACAGTAGTACCAGAACGAATGCAACTAGACACTAGAGCACATTCAGCCCGGTGCTATTAACGCAAGATCCGCTCTCCTCCCACGATTTCCGGTAGCTGGCATCGCTTCTCCGGCGGATGTGCGAAGTTCCTGGAAAAGAATAGCCTCTCGGCAGCTTGCGCACGATCCACCATTTGTGATAAACCTTCTGCCACGGAGGTGACCATGGTTGTCACGTCGTCCCAACGAGCGATTTTCGTAGCCGTTCCCGCTTTGTGTTTTTGCCTCGCGTCTTGCGAGACCGATACCGCGCCAAAACCGGGCACGCCACCCTATCTATGGGCCAGAGCCGTTGAAGCCGCGTCGGCAGGCGACGTCATGAAGGCCGTCGAACAACTTGACAAGGTAGCATCGTCGAACGGCGAGTATCGCCTGCGAGGGCAAGCCTGGATGCTGGTGTTGATATCCGGACTTGCCCGCGGATACGCGGATCTCGGGGACGCCTTCGCAACCGGCGCCCGCGCCAACAAAGCCGGCCCCACTCCGTTTCGAAAGCAAGCGACAACCTATCGCGGATTGGCAAACCGCTACGGGCTGCAAGTCGCCGAGGTGGTTGCGGAGTTTGAGAAGGGCGCGGAGGAGAACATCCCGCTCGCGTTTCCGTTCCCCGCGGGCACGGCGGCGCAAGTAGCGCAGCTCACCAAGGTTCACGCCGGCATCCTCCCGAGTCCCGCCGAACTCGCGCCGGCCGAGAAGCGCTCGATTGAGCGCGGCGTGCTGCTCGCCACCTGCCGCGCGGCAGGCTCCGCGGAAGACGCCGCAAAGACACAGGAACTTTTTAAGTCCCCCACCCCGCAAGTAGCCCGCCCAGTGTTCCAACTGGCGATGGCGCAGACGCTCTATGACCAGTCTCAACTCTACGGTCCGACGAAGATGGACGAGCCCGAGAAGCTGAAACTGTTCTGCAACCGTGCGCTTGTTTCTGTGAAGAAAGTGCCCGAAAGCAAACAGACCAAGGAACTGATCGCCAAGATTAACGACGCGTTAAAGAAAGCGAAATCGTGAAAACACTCGTCACCGCTTTACTATTGCTGCTGGGGCTGACCGCTGCCGAACCCCAATGGAGGGCTGGGCTGGCAAAAGTCGACGTTACGCCTCGCGAATCCATCTGGATGGCCGGCTACGGTGCCCGTACCAAACCCTCCGAAGGGGTCCTTCAGAAAATTTATGTAAAGGCACTGGCGCTTCAGGACTCCAATGGCGCGGTGTCCGTCCTCGTGACATCGGATCTGCTTGGGTTCGACGCTGCCATTTCCTCGGCCATCTCGGGCGGCGTTCAGAAACAGTTCGGCGTCGCGCGCGACCGCCTGCTGCTAAATTCGTCGCATACACATAGCGGCCCGGTCACGGGCGCCGTACTACGTCCGGCTTACGCGATGGAAAGGGCCCACGAAGAGGTCGTCACGCGTTACACGGCGTGGCTGATCGAGCGCACCGTGGCCGCGATCGGCGAGTCGATTCGGAACCTTGCACCCGCGGCGCTCTCCTTCGAACAGGGGTTCGCGGGATTCGCCGTCAATCGCCGCCGCGTGGGAAACCGGCAATATCCAGGTCCGGTCGATCACGACGTTCCCGTCCTGGCCGTGCGGGGCGCAGACAATGCACTTCGAGCCGCCGTCTTCGGTTACTCGTGCCATGCTACCGTGCTGAGCGATTACACGATCAACGGAGATTGGCCGGGATACGCGCAAGAGGCGGTCGAACGGGCACATCCTGGAGCGATCGCGCTGTTCATGGCGGGCTGCGGCGCGGATGCCAATCCCCTGCCCCGGCGATCGGTGGCCTTGGCAAAGAGTTACGGCGAGACGCTTGCGGCCGCCGTGGAACAGGTGCTCGATGCCAGGATGCGCGACGTCACCGGGCCGCTTCGAACAGCGTTCGAGTACGTCAACATTCCCTTCGCCAAGGCCCCCTCCCGCTCTGAGTTCGAAGCGCGGCTTCGAGAGAAGGATGCCGCGCGCGCCCGTCATGCCCGGTACATGCTCGAAATCCTTGACCGGGACGGCAAGCTTGCCGTGACCTATCCCTATCCAGTACAGGCTTGGCAATTCGGGGGCAGCCTCACACTGGTGCCGCTTGCGGGTGAGGTTGTGGTGGATTATTCTCTGCGCTTGCGGGGCAGGTACGGTTGGAACGACATGTGGGTCGCCGGATATTCGAACGACGTGTTCGCCTACATTCCGTCGTTGCGTGTGTTGAAGGAAGGCGGCTATGAGGGCGGCGGAGCGATGATCGGCTATGGGCAGCCGGGGCCGTTCGGCGAGTCCGTGGAGGAGGACATCATGCGAAAAGTAGATGAGGTACTCGCAAAGGTGGGCCGAAGATGAACCGCCCATGGCTTTTCCTGGGCGGCGCGATGGGAGCGGCCCTCGCACTGGCGCAGTCAACACCGATTGCCGAGACAATCCGGATCGATAGCCACGTGGCCGTCCCGATGCGCGATGGCGTCCGGCTCTACGCGGATGTTTATCGCCCACGCCGCGACGGCCCGTTCCCGGTAATTGTGACAAGAACTCCATACGGCGTTCAGCGCGAGGGCGCACACGAAGCCCTGATCAAATTCGCGCAACGGGGCTACGTCGCGGTGATGCAGGATACTCGCGGACGTTTCGAATCCGAAGGTGAGTGGTACCCGTTCCGCGAAGGCAACGACGGGTACGACACCATCGAGTGGGCCGCAAAGCAAACCTGGTCGAATGGAAAAGTCGGGATGGCGGGAGGATCCTATCTTGGCAACGTGCAATGGCGCGCGGCCGCCCTCGCCCCGCCTCATCTGGTTACTATTTTCCCGGCCCTCGCTTCGACCAGCCTTTACCACAACACTTTTTTTACAGGCGGGGCGTTCCGTCTCTCGCTCGCCATCGGCTGGGGTGTGGTACGCATGCCGTTCCGTATCATGAACCCGCAGTATTGGCACTCGGAAACCTACTCGCCGGATGAACTGCGCTACGAGAATATCGAGTGGACGCTTCCGCTCGCGACGGCCGACCTCGCCAGTTCCGGACAAACGGTCCGCCACTACCGGGATTGGGTCAAGCATCAGAGCTACGACGACTACTGGCGCGCCTTCAGCGACGAAGAGCGGTTCGGCAACGTGACCGTTCCGGCGCACACTTACGGAGGATGGTACGACCTGCTGCTTGGCGGAACCTTGAACGGGTTCACAGGCATGCGGCGGAGCGGTGGCAGCGAGCGGGCGCGGCGCGAAGCCAAGATCATGATCGGGCCTTGGGGACACGGTGCAACGCAGAAATTCGGTGAAGTGGATTTTGGACCGTCCGCGATGCACTCGTTGTTCGATCGCCAGATTCGCTGGTTCGATCATTACCTGAAAGGGATCGACAACGGCATCGACCGCGACAGGCCCGTCGAAATTTTCTTCATGGGCGTGAATCGCTGGGCGCGCTTTGACGACTGGCCGATTCCCGGAACGAAGTTCACACCTTTTTACCTCTCAAGCGGTGGGCACGCGAACACGCTCCGCGGGGACGGCGCCTTGTCTCGCACGATGCCCGCCGGAGCGGCGAAGGACGAATACCGGTACGACCCGGCGCAGCCCGTTCCGAGCGTGGGCGCGCACGATTGCTGTGGAATGCCCATGTCCACCGGGCCGCGGGATCAGCGCGGGGTTGAATCGCGCAACGACGTCCTCGTCTATACCGGCGACATCCTATCGCGGCCGGTCGCGATTGCGGGACCCGTAACTATGAAGCTGCATGCCGCGACCGATGGGCGGGATACGGATTTCATCGTCAAGCTCGTGGATGTCAACGAGAGCGGCGTGGCCCTGAACCTCGCGCAGGGGGTGCTTCGGGCGCGTTTCCGTCAAGGTGTCGACAAGATGGAGTTGCTCGAACCGAATCGCTCCTACGAGTTTCCGATCGATCTTCTGGGCACGGCTCACGTGTTTCGGCCTGGACACCGTATTCGGATCGCGGTGACGAGCAGCGACTTTCCGCAATTTGACCGGAATCCGAATACGGGTGAGGATCTGGGGGCGTCGTCGCGCATTCGAATCGCACGGCAGACGGTTTATCACACCGCCGAACGCGCCTCGCATGTGATCCTGCCGCTTGTGGATGTGCCGTAGACGTCCCGGCAGCGGGATTTCATGATGGGATCTGCCGTTCACAATACCCGGTTTGGCTCCGCGGCCTGGCAGCAAACCCGGCTCCGCCATCGCCGTGATCGCAACACTCGCCATCGGGATCGGTGTCAACACGGCTTTTTTCAGCGTCGTTAGCCGAGTCCTGCCGGCTCGATCCGCTTCCCTTCCGCCCAGCCGGATCGCCTCGTTCGACTTTCTTGAGACGCAGCCACTGGACGGGGCACAGGGCGCTATGAGAGACCTGCCGCTCTTCAGCGATTTCGAGGAATGGCGGCCGGACAGCGAGTTTCCGCCATGCAGGAACTGTTCGGCCATCGGGCGTCGCGGCGCTGGCGGTACGCACCTTACGGCGAGGCTGATCCCCAAAAATAGCGGGGTGTCGTACGCGTTCTCGATGGACCGCTTGTCCGCAGGCGCATCGCGCAGAGCTATTGGCAATGCTCTTGACTCGGTGTAGCTCCTAAAGTACACTCGAAATGTCGGTTTGGATGGGAGTAACCTCAATGCAAACAATGATCGTTTGGATGTTGCTTGCCGCGGCTGGCGTTGCCGCGCAGCCCGTGCAGGTGGAAATTTTCGAGAATCTGCCCGCGGGAAAGGAACTCGATACAGCCGGCGCTACACCAGCCGGCCGGTACACTGAGCCCGCGTACGCGTTCGTTCATATGCCGACGAAATTCTCGCCGGCGGCGATCCCACTTGACCGTTCCACGCCTTTCACCTTGCGCGCTACGTTTGAACGCACTCTTCCGCGCGGCGAGTACAACTTCCGGTTGCGTGCGCGTGGCGCGGCCGCCTTCGAAGTGGACGGATCCAGAGTCGCCTCCACGAAGCCTCAGAAGCCGAACACGACGGGTGACGATCCGGTGCCGCCTGAAGTCATCCGCGACGGCACGCCGCTACGTCCTCTCGCTTATCCGCACCAGGATTCGGTGGCTCGTCTCAGTCTCGAAGCCGGCGTGCACAGGTTCACGCTTGTTGCCATTATCGGCGGCAAAGGACTGTACCCGACTCCCGGCGAGCTTTGTGTCAGCTTCGGGAATCCCGGTGAAATCGAACGCCTGCTCGGTCCCGACGGCAGTCCGCCTCTGACAGACGCGGCATGGGAGACCTACGTCGCCTCTTCCGAGGAACGTCACCGGGCCGGCGACATTGAAAGGCGCCGCGCGGCTGGAGAGGAGATGTCAGCGTCGTGGCGGAAGCGGCACGAATCCGCGCGCGATTACCTCAGATCCCAGCCTGCACCCGAGATTCCCAGAGTTTCCGCATCCACTCCCGTTCACAACGATATCGACCGCTTCATCGGGGCCCGACTGGAAGAAGCCACGGTCGCTCCGACCGAGCTGACGTCCGATCTGGAGTACCTGCGCCGCGTCACGCTGGACGCCACCGGTCAAATTCCGACGCCCGCGGAAATACGAACCTTTCTGGGGGACCACCCCAGGCAGCGCCGCACTCTCGCCCTGAAGCGACTGCTCGACAGCCCAGGCTGGGCGGACCATTGGGTCAGCTACTGGCAGGACGTTCTCGCTGAGAACCCTGGGATTTTGAAGCCGGATCTTAACAACACCGGCCCTTTCCGCTGGTGGCTGCTCCAGTCCTTTCAGGACAACATTCCGCTCGATCGCTTTGTTACCGAATTGATTGCGATGGAGGGAAGCATCGTCAGGGGCGGGCCGGCCGGCTTCTCGCAGGCCACACTGAACGACGCACCGATGGCCGCGAAGGCTGACATCGTCTCTCAGGCTTTCCTCGGACAGAAGATGAGCTGCGCGCGCTGCCACGATGCGCCGTTCCATCCGTTCAAGCAAAAGGACCTGTTTGGTCTGGCCGCGATGCTTAATGGAAAGCCGATCACGCTGCCGGCTACCAGCACCGTTCCGAGCATTGCGGGAGGAAGAAAACCCGCCGTTACCGTTGCACTGAAGGCCGGCGAAGCCATTCCACCGGAATGGCCCTTCAAGGCTTTGCTCGATCACGACGAGAGCGGTTCTCTGCCGGGAACCGGCATTCCGACGCGCCGGGAAGTGGCGGCGTTTATCATTTCGCCGCGCAACGAACGCTTTCCGCGGGTCATCGTGAATCGCGTTTGGAAACGCTACATGGGCCTTGGCATAGTGGAACCGGCGGACGATTGGACTCGAGGCAAGGCTTCGAATCCCGAGTTACTAAACTATCTCGCACGCGAGTTCGTTCTTAGCGGGTACGACATGAAGCATCTGGCGGGATTGATTCTGTCGTCACATGCCTACCAGCGCAGGCCCGTCGCGAAGATCGTGGAGCAGTCGGGGGCCAAAGGGCGCCTGTTCGCGGGTCCGGCTCGACGGAACATGACTGCGGAACAGATCGTCGATTCCCTGCACCTCGCGGCAGGTAAGACTTTCGATTGCGAATCCCTCAACCTCAATCCCGCCGGGGACCGGTCCGCCTCCCAGTTCCTGGAGATGGGCAAGCCGGCGCGTTCCTGGCAGATGACGGCGCTGTCGAATGAGCGCGACCGTCCGGCGCTTGCCTTGCCGATCGCGCAATCCGTGGCGGATATGCTCACCGCCTACGGATGGCGCCAATCTCGCCAGAATCCGGCCACCACCCGTGATGACGCTGCGTCGCCCATGCAGACGCTAATGCTGGCCAACGGCGTCCTTGGAACTCGCATCGTCAGGCTGTCGGACGACAGCGCGTTTACCGCGCTCGCGCTCAGCGGCCGAGCGCTCAGGGATCTCATTGAAGAGACTTCGATCCGCATTCTCTCGCGTCCGCCCACGGCGGAGGAGACGCGCGCGTTTACAGGGTTGCTCGAGCCGCACTACGGCAAGCGCCAAGTCGAAGGCGCGGAAGCGGTCCGCAACGTCAGGAAGAGCGATAGCCGCGTTTCCTGGTCTAACCATTTGAGCGCGGAAGCCACTTTGATTCGCATGGAAGAGGAACGGCGCTTGAGAATGGGAGATCAGCCCACCAAACGTCTGACGGCGGAGTTTCGCGAACGCTACGAGGACGTTCTGTGGGCCATGGTCAACTCCCCGGAATTCGTCATGATGCCGTAGGAGCCAAGATGAACTGGACACGACGACAACTTCTCAAAACGGCGGGTGGCGGCCTTGCCGCCCTTCCTGGGTCTGATGCGTTGCGCGCGGCCAAGACAGAAATGCCCAAAGGCAAAGCCGATGCCTGCATTTTCCTGTGGCTCGGCGGCGGGGCTGCGCACATCGATTCATTCGACCCAAAGGTCCGAGGCGACGGGAAAAGGCAGGCGGGATCCTACTACGATTCCATCGCGACCGCAATCCCCGGCGTGAGGCTCAGCGAGCACCTGAAGCGGACCGCGCCACTGCTGGACCGTTGCGCGTTGATTCGCTCCCTGAGTCACGACATTTCGGGTGAGCACGCCGCGGCCGCGAATCTTGTACATACGGGCCGTGTACCCAGCGGCACGATTCAGTATCCCTCGATTGGCTCAGTAGTCTCGCATCAACTTGGCGCGAAGTCTGAGGAAGTGCCCGCATACGTTGTGATGGGCTATCCCAACATCACGCGCGACCCGGGTTTTCTTGGCGCGAAGTACGGCTACGTGTATCTGACGCAGGTCGAAACCGGACCGAACGGTCTTGTGCGAGCGCCGGATGTCGATAACGCCCGCCAGGACCGCCGCGAGACGCTTCTCGCGCAACTGAGAGAGGATTTCTCACGCAGGAACCCGGGCGACGAAACCATCGAAGGGCAGGCGGCCATCAGCAGACAGGGCTTCAAGATGGCCGGTCCGCGTTTCCTCAACGTATTCGATCTCAAGCGCGAGCAGGCGAGCCTTCGCGAGACCTACGGCGGCGAGTTCGGCCAGCGATGCTTGCTGGCGCGCCGTCTGGTGCAGTCCGGTGTGCGGTTTGTCGAAGTGTCGTTCAATCTGAACTTTCTCAACGGCTCGGGATGGGACACGCACAACGAAGGCCAGCTTAAGCAGCACCTGCTGATTCAGGACCTGGACCAGGCTTTGGCGGCTTTGATTCAGGACCTTGAGCGGAACATGATGCTCGACCGCACTCTGGTAGTGGTGGCAACGGAGTTCGGACGGCCGCCGGAATTCGACAGCGGCGGTGGACGCGGGCACCAGTCGGTGGCCTTCAGCGGGATGCTTGCGGGCGGCGGCTTGAAAACCGCACAGGCGATCGGCGTGACTGACGATCTGGGTAAGAAGGTTGTCGATCGGCTGGTAACGATCCCCGATTTCCACGCGACGATTCATTGCGCGCTCGGAATCGACCCGTCGAAGAATCTATACGCCGGTGACCGTCCGGTACCGATTACGGATCACGGAAAGCCGGTAACCGAATTGTTCTCCTAGGTCTCGGGCGAACATTGTCACCGGAATTAACCGGGTTGTCGGAACCACGCTGATCTGGCGGACCTCGACGCCAGGCTGCGACTGACTGGCATTGTAGCGAGGCCTTTCCGAACTGGTTTTTGGGACGGCGAGCGGGCAAGTCCCGGATGCCGTGTTCACGTTCATGTGGATCTCCGAGTGAAGAGACTGCCCCGCCGGAGCCATCAGGCAGGCTCAGCGATTCGCAGGGGAGGCGAGAATCGCGTCTCGGAGGGGTTCGACCCAAGGTGCTGACTCGAACTCGCGACGCGTCGCCCCGGAGAAGTACATCGACGGAACTTTTGATTGTCTTGCTTGAGACTCTACGCGTGCCGAAGCCACGGCACCCTACCCACCGCCCACAAACATCACCAACTCAACCTCGGCTCCCTCCGCCAACTCCGTCTCCGCCCAGCGCTCCCGCTTAACAATCCGCCGGTCGAACTCAACGGCGAGTCTCTCCGGGTCCAACCCAAGCGTCCCGATCAGCCCCAGAACCGTCTCCCCGGCACTCACCGAGCGCCTTTCTCCGTTCAAAACGATCTCGAATTCCAGCCCGTTGGTTGACACGCGATTTCCCCACTCATTATAGTTATATTTACACGCTCTTTTCGTTCCCGTTACTCTGAATGCCCAGCAGCTATAGCGAAATCTACTTTCCCGTCCTGGTTCAGGCGGCGATTGCGATGGGAATTGCGGGGCTCGTCCTCGGTTTGTCCTACCTGTTGGGAAAGCGCGTCCGCAACCGCGTGAAGGATATGCCCTACGAATGCGGCATCAACCCCACCGGGAACGCCCGCGAACGCTTCAGCGTAAAGTTCTATCTCGTCGCGATGCTTTTCATACTGTTCGATATTGAAGCGATCTTTCTCTACCCGTGGGTGGTGGTTTATCGCGAATTCAAGATGTTCGCCTTTCTCGAAATGCTCGTATTCATCGTATTGGTGTTCGCGGGCTACTTCTACATCTGGAAGAAGGGCGCACTCGACTGGTCGGAAGGCATCAAGAGGCCGAATGCCGGTTGACAGCATGCCGGTTGACGGAAATCTGACCGCGGAGCTAGGCGCGTTCGACGCTGAGGCCGTGCTCGCCGAAAAGCTGGATCGCGGCGAATTGACCCTCGAAATCACGCCCGGCAAAATCGCCGCCGTTTGCGCGCATCTCAAAACCGCCTGCGGCTTTGAGCGGCTCAGCGGCGTCACGGCAGTCGATCGCTATCCCTCCGAACCGCGCTTCGAAGCCGTCTATCACCTTCATTCCGTATCCCGCAACGAGCGTGTCCGCCTCAAATGCCGCCTGCGCGGCGACTCCGCCGAAATCGATTCTGTAACCCTTGTGTGGCGTTCCGCTAACTGGTACGAACGCGAGGTATTCGATCTGTTCGGTATCCACTTTCGCAACCATCCGGATCTGCGCCGGATTATGCTTCCGGACGATTGGCAGGGACACCCCCTTCGCAAAGACTATCCCGTAAGAGGCTACAAGTGAGCGATTCCGAAGCATCGGCGGTTCTCGCCGCGCCGCCCGATATCGACGCCCAGCCGGAAAGCGTGCAGCCGCGCCGCATGACCCTCAACATGGGTCCCCAGCACCCTTCAACACATGGCGTTTTGCGTCTGGAACTGGAGCTTGAGGGAGAAACGGTCCGCCGTTGCCGCCCGGACATCGGCTATCTCCACACGGGTATCGAAAAACAGTGCGAGGCGCTCACCTACCAACAGGCGTTAACGCTGACCGATCGCGTCGATTACCTCGCCCCGCTCTCAAACAACCTGTGTTACTGCCTGGCGGTCGAAAAGTTGCTGGGCATCGAAATTCCCGCAGTGGCGCAATGGACTCGAGTCCTTCTGACGGAGTTGACGCGCCTCAACAGCCATCTCGTGTGGCTCGGCACGCACGCGATCGATATCGGCGCGATGTCCGTCTTTCTTTACTGCTTCCGCGAGCGCGAGGAAATTCTCCGGATCTTTGAGCTATTCTCCGGCCAGCGGATGATGACGAGCTATTTCCGTGTCGGAGGACTCGCTCTCGCGCCGCCCAGGGGCTGGCAGGCACGCGTGAAGACGTTTATCGACTCGTTCCCATCGAAGGTCGATGAGTACGAGGACCTGCTCACGAACAACAAGATCTGGATCAACCGTACGCGCGGCGTCGGGTACATTTCGCTCGAAGACATGCTCGACCTGGGAATTACCGGACCCATGCTCCGCGCCGCGGGACTCAACTGGGATACCCGCAAGACCGCCCCCTATTCGAGCTACGAGAAGTTCGATTTCGAAGTGCCTACGCGCACGGAAAACGACGTTTACGCGCGATATCAGGTCCGCGTCGAGGAGATGCGGCAGAGTTGCAAAATTGTGAAGCAGGCTCTGGAAGGCATGCCCTCGGGCCCGCACACAGCCGACGCCGCTAAAGTTGTTCTGCCGGAACGCGAGCGCATGAAGACGCAGAAGGAGGCTCTCATCTATCACTTCAAGATCGTCAACGAGGGCTTCGCCGTACCCGAAGGTGAGGTCTACCAGGTGATCGAATCGCCGCGAGGCGAACTGGGCTATTACGTTGTGAGCGACGGCACCTCGAAGCCCTTCCGCGTCCATATCCACGGACCGAGTTTCGGGAATTTGCAGGCCGTGCCGAAGCTGGTTGAGGGCATTTTGCTCGCGGATGTGATCGCCTCGATCGGCAGCATGGACTTCGTCCTGGGAGATACCGACCGCTGATGACTTTTTCGCCTCAACTCGAAGCTAAGTTCGCGAAGCTGCTCGGCAGTTATCCGCCGGGCAGGCAGCGGTCGGCGATGATCCCCATGCTGATGTTCGCGCAGGACGAGATCGGCCAGGTAACGCAGGAACTCGTCGAGGAGGTGGCGAGCCGGATCGGCTGCACACCGCTGCAAGTGGAGGAGGTCCTGACCTACTACTCCATGCTGCACAAAAAGCCTCTCGGCAAGTATCACGTGCAGATCTGCACAAACATCAGTTGCATGCTTACCGGCGGCACGGAACTTTGGGAGCACGCTTGTGGAAAATTGCACATCGGGCACAGGGAAGTCGCGCCGGACGGGCTGTTTTCGCTCGAAGAGGTTGAGTGCATAGGCGCCTGCTCGTGGGCTCCGGCCGTCCAGGTCAACTACGACTTCCACCATCAAGTGACGCCTGAAAAGCTCGATCAACTGCTGGCGGGTTTGCGGAGCGCGAATGCTGTATAACGAGCCGAGTCCGCATGAGGTCAAGATCCTGACCAGGCGCTTTGGCCTGCCGGATTCAGCATCGATTAAGACCTATCTCAAGACCGACGGCTACGTAGCGTTTGAAAAGGCGCTGAAGATGAAGCCCGAAGAAATCATCGCCGAAGTGAAAGTTTCGAATCTTCGCGGCCGGGGCGGCGCCGGGTTTCCCACTGGAATGAAGTGGAGTTTCGTGCCACGCACCTCTCCGAAGCCGAAGTATATAGTGGTTAACGCGGATGAGAGTGAGCCGGGCACCTGCAAGGACCGGGTCCTTATCGAGAACGATCCGCATCAATTGATAGAAGGCATGCTGATCGCCGCCCTCGCCGTTGACGCGCACGCGGGCTACATCTACATTCGCGGCGAGTATCGCTATTTGATCGACATCATGGACAAGGCGATCGCCGAAGCCTACGAACACGGCTATCTCGGCAGGAATCTGCTCGGGTCGAATTTTCATTTCGACGCCTTCACCCACACCGGCGCCGGGGCTTACGAATGCGGCGAAGAATCGGCGCTGCTTGAATCGCTCGAAGGAAAACGCGGCGTTCCCCGCATCCGGCCGCCGTTTCCAGCCGTCGTGGGCGCATTCCAAAGTCCTACGATTCTCAACAATGTCGAAACCTTCTGCGCCGCGCCCGCGATACTTCGTGATGGCGGCGCAGCGTTCGCCGCGCTGGGTATCCCGAAAGCCGGTGGTACGAAAATGACATGCCTTTCAGGGCATGTGAATAAGCCCGGCGTTTACGAACTGCCGCTTGGATTCCCTGTGAAGACGATGATCGAGGAAGTCGGCGGGGGCATCCGAAACGGCAGGAAGCTGAAAGCTTTCGTGCCCGGGGGATCGTCCTGCCCGGTGCTCACGGCCGCCGAGTGCGAGGGCCTGACGATGGATTACGACGCGATGGCAAGGGTCAAGTCGATGCTCGGCTCGGGCGGCGTTGTGGTGATGGATGAAGATACCTGCATCGTGAAAGTCGCCCTCCGCGTGATGCGATTCTACGCACATGAAAGCTGCGGATGGTGTATACCATGCCGCGAGGGCACGACGTGGCTTCGCAAGCTGCTCCAGCGTTTTCACGATGGCCATGGCCAGCGCTCCGACATCGTCCTGATCGGCGATCTCGCGAAAAACATGCTCGGCCGCACCTTCTGTCCGTTGGGCGATGCCGCTGCCATGCCGACCATCTCTTTCGTCGAAAAATTCCGCGAAGAATTCGAAGCGCACCTTGATGGACGGCCTTGTCCTTTTGAGCATGCAGAGCAGTTGGTGATGCAATAATGCCCGATCCCGTAAAGCTTACGATCGACGGCAAAGCCGTCGAGGCCGCGCCGGGCACTTTAGTCATCGAAGCGGCAAAGTGCGTCGGCATCAACATCCCCTCGTTCTGCTATTACGAAGGACTCTCTCTTCAAGCCGCCTGCCGCATGTGTCTGGTCGAAGTCGAGAAGGCGCCGAAACTGATGGCCGCATGCACGCTTCCCGTGGCCGAGGGCATGGTGGTTCGCACGGAAACGCCGGTAGTCGCCGAAGCGCGGAAGTACACCCTCGAATTTCTCCTCACGAATCATCCGCTCGATTGCCCCGTCTGCGACAAGGGTGGCGAATGCGAATTGCAGGACATGGTTTTCCGCTACGGCGCGGGCGAAAGCCGCTTCGTGGAGAACAAGATCCACGTTGAAGAGAAACAATGGTCACCGGTCGTTTTCTACGACGGTCCGCGCTGTATCCTCTGCTTTCGCTGCGTGCGCATCTGCAACGAGGGTATGGGCGTCGGTGCGCTGGGGATCGTGAATAGGGGTGCGGTTTCCGAAATTGCCCCCAACCACGGCGATCATCTTGAGTGCGACGAATGCGGGATGTGCATCGACATCTGCCCGGTCGGCGCGCTCACGAGCGGAACGTACCGGTATAAGACCCGCCCCTGGGAGATGGAACACGTCGGCGCCATCTGCACCCACTGCTCGAACGGCTGCAAGACCACGCTCGGCGTGCGGAACGGGAAGATCATTCGGGGCAACAATCACGACCGCTCCGGAATCAACGGTGAGTTTCTTTGCATCAAGGGGCGCTACGGGTTCGATTTCACCAGTCATCCCGAACGTTTGCAGTCTCCGCAGATGCGCGTGAACGGGAAGCTCGAACCCGTGTCGTGGTCGATTGCGCTTGCCGCCGTCGCGAAGAAGTTCGGCGCCGCTCTTGCCAGCGACGGCCGGATCGGGGTGATCGGTTCCACGCACACTTCGAACGAAGAAAACCATTATTTGCAGAAGTTCGCCCGCGGTGTGCTCAGGACCAATAACATCGACCATCACCGCTCGGGCGATGTGGTTACGCTGCTCGACGCGTTGAGCGGGACCACCGGCTCGCTTGCTTCGACCGCCGACCTTTACGAAAGCAAAGCCGTACTCGTGGCTGGCGCGGACCTTTCGTCCGAGCAGCCTTTCCTCGCATTCCAGATTCGCGGGAACTACCGTCATCATCAGGCGCATGTCTACGTCGTGACGGAAAACGAGGTGAGGGAAGACGGAATAGCGGCCGAATCGGTGCGAATCGCGCGTGGCGGGGAACTGGAGGGCATCCGGTCGCTGGCCGAAAGGCTTAAGACCGAATCCGAACTCGCCATCGTCTTCGGCGATTCCGTAAAGGGCGAAGCCGTGCGCGATCTGGTGGCATTCGGCAGTTCTCTCGGCATTCCGGTGAAGTACGTCGCGCTGGTCGATTACTCGAACTCGCGCGGCGCCCTTGACATGGGCCTGGTTCCCGAGTTGTTGCCCGGTTATCAGCCATCGAATCGGCCGGGCATGACCATCGGCGAGATGCTGGATAGCGATTCCCTTGACGTCCTATGGGTTGTCGGCGCGAATCCGCTCAAGGCCTCTGCGTTGAGGGCGGCGGACGCATTCGTGGTTGTGCAGGAGATGTTCTTGACGGAAACCGCGCAGCGTGCCGATGTGGTGCTGCCCGCGGCATCCGCCTATGAGAAGACTGGCACCGTCACCAACGTATGCGGCGAAGTACAGCGCCTGAGTGCCGGTCCTTCGACAATGGGCGCGAAACCGGATCTTGAAATCATAGGCCTCATTGCCCGTGAAATGGGACAAGCCGCGGCGGCCGGCCCATGGGCGCCCGATAAGGTGTTCGCCGAAATTCGCGCGACGGTCAAAGGATACGACGTGCCCATGCCTGTCATCTCCGCCGGTGGCGCGGCCCACACGACGCCCGTCAACGGCCGCATTCCCGTTGAAAGCCGGCCTGATCTCATCCATTCGAGCCGCGACACATTGTTCACGTCGGGCACGCTTGGCCGCTATTCAAGGATGCTCGGCTCGGTCATGGAGGGACGCCGCCGGTAATGGACTTCTTCCTCCTTAGCCTCGTGAAAGCGGGCGTCGTCGCTGCCGTTCTCCTCACCACGCTCGCCTATCTTCAATGGGTGGAGCGCAAGGTGATCGCGCACATCCAGCTCCGCATGGGTCCGTCGCGCGTAGGTCCGCACGGTCTCCTGCAGCCGCTTGCCGACGTTATCAAGCTCATCACGAAAGAAGACCTGATACCGCCGCATGTCAACAAGTTCCTCTACCTGCTCGCACCGTTTTTGTCGATGACCATGGCTCTGATCTCGATCTCCATCATTCCGTTCGGGGGCGAGATCGAAATCATGGGCACAAAAACGTGGATGCAGCTTACTGATCTCAATATCGGCGTGCTGTTCATTCTCGCTGCGTCCGGAATGGGCGTTTACGGCATCGCGCTGGCGGGCTGGGCGTCGAACAACAAGTATGCCCTGCTCGGTGGGCTTCGCAGTTCGGCGCAGATGATCAGCTACGAGCTTCCGATGTCTCTTGCGATTGCCTCGCCGCTGTTGCTGCTCAACACGCTCAGCCTGCGCGAAATCGTTCAGGCGCAGGCCGGCTTTTCCCTCGGGTTCCTGCCGCGCTGGAGCGTTTTTCAAGGCCCATTTCCCCAAATATTCAGCTTCTTTATTTTCCTGATTGCCGGTTTCGCCGAAACCAACCGCATCCCTTTCGACCTCCCCGAAGCCGAAAATGAACTCGTCGCCGGCTTCCATACCGAGTACAGCAGCATGAAATTCGCCGCGTTTTTCATGGCCGAATACGCGAATATGATCACCGTCGCGGCCATGACCACGATTCTATTTCTCGGCGGCTGGCATCCCATTTTCCCCGCGGAGTATGGCGCGGATTTCGTCGCCCCGCTGATTTTCGGGACCGGCGCGGGCGTCTGCTTCTATCATGGCTTGCACCCGGCGCGACGGTTCGACCGCGTGACGCTACCCGCATTTGGTTTCGTTTTTGCGGCTCTGGCGGCGGTGTTCCTCGTTCCCGCGCTTCACAACGCGCTCATACCGCTGTTCTGGTTCGCGGCCAAGACCGGCTTTCTCTTGTTCGTCTTCATTTGGATTCGCGGCACGCTCCCGCGTTTCCGCT